>JANMXB010000491.1:0-14695 GCA_031380765.1 Pseudomonadota bacterium
GAGGAAGCGCGCGCGCTTAATCGCGACCGACAGCTGGCGCTGGAAGCCCGAGGTCGTCCCGGTGATGCGCGCCGGGATGATCTTGCCGTTCTCGTTGACGAAATCCTTCAGGATGTCGATTTCCTTGTAGTCGACCCAGTCCACCTTGTCTGCGGTGAAGCGGCAGAACTTGCGGCGCCGGAACAGCGCCTTCTGCCCGCGGTCCTTCTTGTCCTTGCCCTTGCCCTTGCCTTTAGCCTTGCCACGTCCGAAAGCCATTTAAAGTGCTCCTTCCATGAATTCGATGTTGGTTACATGCAGCACGATCTTCGCGCTGCGCTGGCTTTTGGCAGCCAGAAAGCCTTGCGCCCTGAGCGCGGTTCCCAATGAGGCCGACGCCACCTGCCGCGCCACGGTGTCGAACGCGAGGGCGGCAACTTCCGCGCGCACCTTGCGCTCGCTGCCCGCCTCCACCCTGGAGGACTCGTGGCGGATGCGGAACTCGACAGCCGGAAGACCGGCCGGGGTGTACCGCAATGCACTCAATTCCACGAGGGTTCCGCTCAGACAGACCTGATTGGCGACCGCTTCGCCCAAAGGCGCTTAAGCTTCCGCCCGCGGAGCTTCGGCCTGCGCTGCGGGCGCCGGTGCGTCGCCAGCCGGCTTCTCGCCGCGCTGCTCGCCCCGCTGTTCACCCATGAGCGAACGCGACTTCTCCTCTTTCATCATTGGGGAGGGCGTCGTGTGGGCCTTGTCCATCTTCACCACCAAGTGGCGCAGGACCGCGTCGTTGAACTTAAACGCTTGCTCGAGCTCGGTGAGCGTTTCGGCGTCGCACTCGATGTTCATGAGCACGTAGTGCGCCTTGTGCATCTTGGCGATCGGGTAGGTCATCTGGCGGCGGCCCCAGTCTTCGAGGCGGTGCACCACGCCGTTGCGGGTGGCGACCAGCGCCTTGTAGCGCTCGACCATGCCGGGAACCTGCTCGCTCTGGTCGGGATGGACAATGAAAACCACTTCGTAATGCCGCATGCATTTCTCCTTAAGGGTCGTAGTTAAAACTGCGGCCCCCCGCCATGCATTAGCGGTGGGGCAAGGTGCGCCGGCGCAGGTTCAATACCTGCCTTGGCGCGGAAAGCTTTGAATTATATCCCGAAAACTGGTTTCAGCTCAAGCCGGGCTGGTCTTGTCGGCTGCAAAGACGGCCAGATTGGCGAAAGCCGCCCCGAAATACAGTTCATAGCCATCCTTTTCGACATATCCCAGATGGGGCGTGCAAATCGCGTTCGAGAGGCCAAGCAAAGGGTGAGTCGCCCCCAGAACGGGCTCCTCCTCGTACACGTCAACGGCTGCAAAGCCCGGCCGGCCGGCGGCGAGAGCCACGGCGAGCGTCCCCGGCACCACCAGCTCGGCGCGGCTGGTGTTCACGAGCACGGCGTCCGGTTTCATGAGCGCCAGGTCCTGCGCGGTCACCAGGCCGCGCGTTTCGGGGATCAGCCGCACATGCAGGGAGAGGACGTCGCTCGAGGCGAAAAAATCCGCCCGCGCAGCCACCGTCCCGAAGCCGGCGGCCTTCGCGCGCTCGAGGCTGCCTTCGCGGCCGAAAACCTGCACCTTCATGCCGAACGCCTTGCCGTACCCCGCGACCACCGAGCCAATCCGGCCGAATCCGTAGATTCCCAGCGTCCTTCCATGCAGTCCCCGGCCGACGGTCTGCTGCCAACCGCCCTTCTTGAGGTTCTCTATTTCCTGCGGGAGGTGGCGCATCGCGGCGAGCACCAGGCCCCAGGTCAATTCCGCAGTGGCATACGGCGACCCCGAGCCTTCGAGGATGGTGATCCCGAGTCGCTTGCACGCCGCGACATCGATATGCGCGCCCGCCTTGCCCGTCTGGCTGAGCGCACGCAGCCTGGGCAGTTTCTCGAGGAGTGAAGCGGTGAAACGCGTACGCTCGCGGATCAGAACCAGGCCTTCGAAGTCCTTCAGGCGCTCGACCAGCGCCGCCTCATCCTTGAGCGTGTCCCGGAACACCGTCACGTCGTGGCCGATGAGACTGGCGTACGCATCGAGCGTACGGCACGCGTCCTGGTAGTCGTCGAGGATGGCGATCTTCATTTGGGCTTTCCCTTCGATTGGCGGCGGCGGACCGATTCGAAGAGCACGATCCCCGCCGCGACGGATACGTTTAGGCTTTCCACTACGCCCTGCATCGGGATGCGTACGAGGAAATCGCAGTGCTCCCGCGTCAGGCGCCGCATGCCCTCGCCTTCGGCCCCCAGCACCCAGGCCACGGCGTCCGGAAAATCCGCCGTGAACAGGTCATCCTTCGCGCCCTCGTCAGTGCCGACGATCCAGATGTTGCGCTCCTTGAGCTCGCGCAGCGTGCGCGCGAGATTCGTCACGGGAAAGTAAGGCACGGTCTCGGCCGCACCGCTGGCGACTTTGGCGGCGGTTGCGTTCAGTCCCACCGCGCGATCCTTTGGTGCGACCACCGCGCTCACACCCGCGGCGTCCGCCACGCGCAGGCACGCGCCGAGGTTGTGCGGATCCTGGATGCCGTCGAGCACCAGCAGCAGAGGCGCACCCACGACCGCGTCCAGCGTGTCGTCCAGGCTGCTGCTGCGTTTCATTTCGGTCACCCGGGCGGCCACACCCTGGTGGCGCGCGTGGCCGGTGAGGCCGTCGAGCCGCTCGCCAGTGGCCGCCATCACGCGCACCTTCTTCTGCTCGGCGAGTTTCAGCAGGTCGCGCATGCGGCCGTCGGTCCGCTCCGCGCCGGCATGCAGTTCCAGCACCGCCTCCGGACGCTGGCGCAGCAGGACGGTCACCGCGTGGAACCCGAACACGATGCGTGTCTGGCTCATTTCTCCACGGGAACGAGGTCCATCTTGCGCGTCTCGAGGTCGACGCGCACCAGCTTCACCCGCATGCGGTCGGCCAGCCGGTAACGCTTGCCGGTGCGTTCGCCGAGCAGCACGTGGCGCGCCGGGTCGAACTGGAAGTAGTCGCGGCCGAGCTCCGAGATGTGGACCAGGCCGTCGACGAAATACTCATCCAGCGTGACGAACACGCCGAAGCCCGTGACCCCGGTCACGCGGCCCTCGAACACCTCGCCGACGTGGTCCTGCATGTAGAAGCACTTGAGCCAGTTCTCCACGTCACGGCTGGCGTCGTCGGCGCGCCGCTCGGTCTCCGAACAATGGCGCCCGAGGTCTTCCCAATCGATGCCGTCGTAGCGCTTGCCGGCGATGCACGCCTTGATCGCGCGATGCACGAGCAGATCGGGATAGCGGCGGATCGGGGACGTGAAGTGCACATACGCTTCGAACGCGAGGCCGAAATGGCCGGCGTTATCGGGACTGTAGACGGCCTGCTTGAGGGAGCGCAGCAGGATCGTCTGCAGCAGGATGAAATCCGGCCGCGGGCGGATCTTCGCCAGGAGCTCCGCGTAGTCTTTCGGCCTGGGCTTGTCCCCGCCTGCGAGGTTGAGGCCGAGCTCGGCGAGAAACGCCCGCAGCATCGTGATTTTTTCGGGCGCCGGAACGTCGTGCACCCGGAACAGGACGGGCTGGCCGCGTTCGACGAGGTAGTTGCCCGCGCACACGTTGGCCGCGAGCATGCATTCCTCGATCAGGCGGTGCGCTTCGTTGCGCTGCTCCGGGACGATGCGCGAAATCTTTCCGCGCGCATCGAATTCCATCCGCGTCTCGACCGAATCGAAATCGATTGCGCCGCGCAGCTCGCGCGCCTGGAGGAGGACTTTGAACACTCCGTGCAGCGTCTTGAGGTGCGGGAGCAGATCCTCGCGGCCCGGCATGGCCGTCGAGCCCGAAAGCATCTGCCAGACTTCGGTGTAGGTCAGCCGCGCCTGCGAGCGGATCACCGCGGGATAGAACTCGTAGCGCGCCACCGCGCCCTTGGGCGTGATCGCCATCTCGCAAACCATGGCGAGGCGCTCCACGTCCGGGTTGAGGGAGCACAGGCCATTGGAGAGTTTCTCCGGCAGCATCGGGATCACCCGGCGCGGAAAGTAAACCGAGGTGCCCCGCTCGCGCGCATCGCTATCGAGCGCGTCGCCATGACGCACGTAGTTGCTCACGTCCGCGATCGCAACCCAGAGCCGGTATCCCTTGCCTTCCCGCACGGCATGCACCGCGTCGTCGAAATCCTTCGCAGTCTCCCCGTCGATGGTCACCAGCGGCAGGCCGCGCAGATCCTTGCGGCCGGCGTAGTCCGCTTCGCGCACCTCATCGGGCAATCCTTTCGTCTGCGCCAGCGCCTTCTTCGAGAACTCGTAGGGCAGGTCGAACTTGCGCAGCGCAATTTCGATCTCCATCCCGGGGTCTTCGCTGTTGCCGAGGACCTCGGCGACGCGGCCGATCGGCTGCGCGTGCTTGGAGGGTTGCGCAACCAGTTCGACGGTGACGATCTGGCCTGCCTTTGCCTTGCCCGCCTCGGCTGGCGGCACCAGGATGTCCTGCGCGATGCGTCTGTCTTCCGGAACCAGAAACAACACGCCATGCTCGGCGTGCAGGCGGCCCACGACACGCCGGTTGCCGCGCTCGAGCACGTCGACGATCTCGCCGACCGGGCGGCCGCGCTGGTCGCGGCCGGTGATTTTTACGGCTGCGCGATCGCCATGCAGAAGCTGGCGCATCTCCGCGGGTGGAATGAACACCGATTCGCCGCCCTCGTCGGGCACGAGGAACCCGTGACCGTCACGGTGTCCCTCCACGCGGCCCGAAACGAGCGAGAGTTTCTTGGCAACCAGCAAGGCGCCGGCGCGGTTCTTTACGATCCGGCCGGTGGCTTCGAGCACAGTGATCGCGGCTTCGAAAGCGACGAGCTCGCGCTTCTTCAGATCGAGCCGCGCGACGAGTTCGTCGGGCATCAGCGGCGTCGCTGCGCGGGTGAGTTCGGCGAGAATCTCGCTTGCGTACCCGGCTGGCGCTTCGGATTTTGCGGCGGCCTTCGCGTTCGATCCGCTTGGGCGTTCCCTGGTCTTTTTCTGCGTGGGTTTTACGGGACGGTTCTTTGACACGGGCAGGTTCAGCCTCTAGAATTCGCTCCCCTGCCGAGGTGGCGGAATTGGTAGACGCACATGGTTCAGGTCCATGCGGTGGCGACACTGTGGGGGTTCGAGTCCCTTCCTCGGCACCAGTCACAGAACTGAAGATTGTACTTTAGTTCTCAAAGAGTTACCAACCACGTTCTTAGAGCGGATGCGTGCAAGCGAGAGGCGCGCTTGGACTTCGGCGCGCACCCGGAGGCATCCACTTGAGTAAAGCGCCCGGTCATCTCGAGTTGCTGGCGGCGGCGGGCGCCGAGTTGTCGCGCTCCCTCGAGCCCCAGAGCACCTTGCAGGCGATTGCGTCGACGATCGTTCCCGTGATCGCCGACTGGTGTCGCGTCGACCTTGTGGATGCCACCGGCGTCCTGCAACGCGCGCTTACGTATCACTCCGATCCCGAAAAATCACGCCATGGCACCGAGCTCGCGGCGCGCCTGAAGGCATCGCCGGGCCAGATCGGCTCGATGGCATGGGCAGTCGAGACGGGCAAGTCGCACCTTGCGCACTTTTCTGCGCCGCGGAAGTTCGACGCGGTGCGCGACCGTGACCTGCTGACGTTTGCCGACGGGATAGGCATGCGCGCTTATTTCATCGTGCCGTTGATCGCGCGTGGCCGCACGCTCGGTGCCCTTGCCGCAATCCAGGCGGAATCGGGAAGGGAACTGCGCGCAGACGATTGCGCGCTCATTGGCGAACTCGCGCAGCGCGCCGCATTGGCCCTCGACAACGCGCGGCTTTACGCCAAGGCCGAAGACGCGCTCAGGCAGGCCCGCACGGCGAGCCGCGCCAAGGACGAATTCCTCGCGATGCTCGGGCACGAGCTGCGCAACCCGCTCGCGCCCATAGTGAACGCATTGCACCTCATGAAGGTTCGGGAGCCGGAGAGCCACGTGCAGGAGAGAGCCATCATCGAACGGCAGGTGGCCCACCTTTCGCGCCTGGTCGACGACCTGCTCGACGTCTCGCGCATAGCCAAGGGCAAGGTAAGGCTGAAGCTCGAGCGCATGGACTTGCAGTCGGCGATCGCATGGGCGCTCGAGCAGACGAAACCGGCGCTCGACGAACGCTCGCAGGTTATCGAGGTGACACAACCCGAGGCTCCGCTGCATGTGCTAGGAGATGCGGTGCGCCTGGCCCAGGTGCTTTGCAACCTGCTCACGAATGCCGCCAAATTCACCCCTGCCAATGAGCGGATTGCGCTTACTGCGCGCTCGACTGACGGGATGGCCGAGATCGTCGTAGAAGACTCCGGCATAGGGATTGCGCCGGAACTGCTACCGCACGTTTTCGACCTGTTCGTGCAAGGCGAATCCGGCGCAAGTCACTCAGGCGGACTTGGGCTCGGCCTGTCCATCGTGAAGAACCTCGTCCGGTTGCACGGCGGCACGGTCAGCGCATCGAGCGGCGGTCCTGGACAGGGCGCCACATTCACACTCCGATTGCCGCTTGCGTCCGGCGGCGGAGGCTAGCCCGCCGAAAGTCGTTGCACCGCGGGCTGCTCCGCGCCGGCCGGCGGCGGGAAAATGTCGATCGACGCAACCCCGATACGCAATTCCCCGTCGAGGAAATCGTAAGCGGCCTCCTGCTCGCCGCCCGATTGCGCAAGTCCGGCCTGCACCAGCGCCACCAGGTTCACATCGGCCTTTGCCCTGCGGGCCGAACGGGCGCCGCGGTAGGTTTTCCAAGCGAGATACGTGAAGGCTATGAGCACAGTGCGCGGGCTCCTGTTCGGGCGCCCCAGCTCGTCCGCCTGAACCCAGCCGACGCAGATCGACCGGCGCCGCGGCTTGAATGTGAACTCCGCGCCAGGCGGAAACAGCGGCCGCAGCAGCTGCGCCCACGTATCGAACATCGATTGGTCCGTCATAGCGCTGTTGCCTCTGATTTGATTGCTTCACCCCCCCTGCATTCTAGGCATTTTCCGCGCGGGGTCTGTGAGGTCCCGCACCGACAAAGCGTGCCGCGCCCCCTAAGTTAGGCACACTCCCGACTGCAAAACCCGCCGGCCGCCGTGTTCCTCTGTCCTTTCGACCTCGACTATTGCGACCGGCCGGAATGCGCAGCGCGCGTTTGCGAAAAATCGGGTGAACGTCCGTTGAACCCCTGCCATGGATGCGGAAAGCTGGTCGTGGTGCGGGGCATCGGAATCTGCGTCGATTGCAATGGCGCCGGCGCAAAGGATGCAGCGGAGGCATAAATGGCCCGTTCGGTCTGGAAAGGTTCGATCGCCTTCGGCCTGGTCAGCATTCCGGTGGAGCTTTACCCCGCCGAAGAGCGCAGGGGATTCAAGTTCTCGATGCTCGACAAGCGCGATTTTTCGCCCGTGGGCTACAAGCGCTACAGCAAGGAAACCGGCAAGGAGGTCGAATGGAGCGACATCGTCAAGGGCTACGAATACGACAAGGAGCAATACGTGGTCCTCTCCGATGAGGACTTCAAGCGGGCCAACGTGAAGGCTTCCAGGACCATCGAGATCGAGGCTTTCGTTCCGGCCGCCGACATCTCGCCGCAGTACTTCGAGTCGCCTTACTACCTCGTGCCCGGCGAACGCGGCGAAAAGGTGTACGCCCTTCTGCGCGAGACGCTGCGCTCTACCGGCCGGGCGGCGGTGGCGCAATTCGTGCTGCGCTCGACGCCCCATCTCGTCGCGGTGCGGCCCGAGGGCCGCGCGCTGATGCTCTTCACGCTACGTTACGCCGACGAGCTCAAGGGGACCAAGGGATTCGAGCTGCCGGCCGAAAGCCTCAAGGAGGCCCGCGTCACGCCAAAAGAAATCGAGCTCGCCAAGCGCCTGATCGACGACATGACCGACAAGTGGAAGCCGGAGGCGTTCAAGGACACCTATCACGCAGACCTCATGAAGCGCATCAACGAGAAGATCAAGAAAGGCCAGACGCACGAAATCACCAAGCCAGGCGCGGACGAAGGCGAGGAGCCGCGCTCATCCAACGTCATCGACCTGGCGGCACTGCTGCAAAAAAGCATCGGTGGAGGCGGAACCCGCAAGACAGCGCCGGCGCGCCGCCCGAAAGCCGGCACCAAGCCCAATTTGCGGGTCGTCGCGTCTTCCCATGCCGCCGCACGGCAAGCCGCAAAGCCCGCGGCAAAACGCAGGCGCGCGTAAGCCGGCGACCGTCCGATGGGCCTTGCGCAATACCATGCCAAGCGCGATTTCAAAAAAACGCCCGAGCCGCACGGGCGGATAGCGCAGCGCGAGCAGAAGGCGCTCGCCTATCTCATCCAGAAGCACGCGGCCAGCCACCTGCACTACGATTTCCGCCTGGAGCTCGACGGCGTGCTGCTGAGCTGGGCGGTGCCCAAGGGACCCAGCCTCGACCCGGCCGACAAGCGGCTTGCGATGCACGTCGAGGACCATCCGCTGGAATACGGTGGCTTCGAGGGCACGATTCCGAAGGGACAGTACGGCGGTGGAACCGTGATGCTGTGGGATCGCGGCACCTGGGAGCCCTTGGGAGACCCGCGTGCCGGTTATCGCAAGGGCCATCTCAAATTCGACCTCGACGGGGAGAAGCTCAAAGGACGCTGGGCGCTTATCAGGACCCACGGCAGCAAGTACGGCGGCAAGGCCGAGGCGTGGCTGCTGGTCAAGGACACCGACGAGTTTGCGCAGCGCGGCGTCGACGCACGCATCGTGGAGGCCGAACCCGACAGCGTGGCGTCGGGGCGCAGCATCGAAGCTATTGCCGGGGCGGGCGACCACGAATGGAACTCGAACCGTTCCGCGAAAGAGAATGTGCGTGCCGGCGCCGTCGCCAGGCCCGCACGAGCTCCCGCTGTTTCCAATGACCCGGCGAGCGTTCACGGCGCCAAGCGCGTCGCGCAGCCGGACCAGATTTCGCCAACGCTGGCAACGCTGGTGGACAAGCCGCCCCACGGAGACGACTGGATCCACGAAATCAAGTACGACGGATACCGCATCTTGGCGCGATGGGCCGGGGGGAAGGTCCGCCTGCTGTCGCGCAACGGCAAGGACTGGACCGACAAGTTCGCCGCCATTGCGGGGCAGGTCAAAAAAATCAAGGCGAAGTCGGCGTGGCTGGACGGCGAAGTGTGCGCGGTCGACGCCAAGGGACGCTCCAGCTTCCAGGGCCTTCAGAACGCGCTGAACGGTTCGGGCGCGAAGGCCCTGGTGTATTTCGTATTCGACCTGCCCTACCTCGACGGATACGACCTGCGCGGCGCCGCGCTGAGCGAGCGCAAGCGCCTGCTGCAGGCTCTGCTCGAGCGCTCCGGAACCCTGCTCCGCCACAGCCCGGACGTTCGCGGCTCGGGCGATGAGGTGTATCGGCAGGCTTGCTCGATGTCCCTCGAGGGGATCGTGTCCAAACGGCTCGATTCGGCCTACGGCAGCGGACTGCGGACGCGGCACTGGGTAAAGGTCAAATGCGCGCTGCGCCAAGAGATGGTGATCGGCGGCTTCACCGATCCGCAGGGCAGCCGCAGCGGATTCGGCGCGTTGCTGCTCGGCGTCCATGAGAACGGCAGGCTTCGCTATGCGGGCAAGGTCGGCACGGGGTTCGACGACAAATTGCTCGTTGACCTGCGCACGAAGCTCGACCGGCTCGAAAGGGATGCGGCGCCCTTTGTAAATCCGCCGCGCGGATTCGAAGCGAAAGGCGCCCACTGGGTGGAACCGAAACTAGTCGCCGAAGTCCGGTTCACCGAGTGGAGCGAAGCCGGCGCATTGCGGCATCCGTCGTTCCTCGGATTGCGCGCCGACAAAAAGGCCGCAGACGTGGTGCGCGAAACGCAAGTCCATGTCGAGCCGAACCCCAAGTCATCCAAGGCAGGCAATGGCGTGAAAACAAAACCGCGCAAGGCAAAGTCAGCCGGCGCAGCATCGGCCGACACCGTGGCCGGCGTAAAACTCAGCAATCCCGACAAGCCTTACTTCCCGGAGGCGAACCTCACCAAAATTTCGCTGGCGCGCTACTACGAAGCGGTCGCCGACCGGATGCTTCCCCTCGTCAAAGGCCGTCCGTTGAGCCTCGTGCGCTGTCCCGACGGCTGGAACAGGGAATGCTTTTACCAAAAGCACGCGGACAAGAGCGTTCACGCCGCGGTCAGCCGCGTGCGGGTGCCCGAAAGCAACGGCACCGCGACGTATTTTTCGGCAGACTCGCTGCAGGCCCTGATTGGCCTCGTGCAATGGGGCGTGATCGAACTGCACCCGTGGGGATCGCACGTGCCGCAGCCCGAGAAGCCCGACGTCCTCATCTTCGACTTCGACCCGGCCGACGACGTGCCGTGGGAGAAGCTGGTCGAGGCCGTGAAGATGCTCAAGACGCTTCTCGCCAAGCTCGGCCTGACCGGGTTCCTCAAGACCACCGGCGGCAAAGGCCTGCACGTAGTGGTGCCGATCAAGCGCACGCTCACCTGGGACCAGGCCAAGACTTTCACCAGGGCCGTGGCGGACCTGCTGGTGAGGACCTTCCCGGACCGGTTCCTCGCGACCGTGTCCAAGTCCAAGCGGCAGGGCAAGATCTTCATCGACTACCTGCGCAATGCCGAAGGCGCCACGGCCATCGCGCCCTACGGCATCCGCGCGCGCAAGAACGCGCCGGTGTCCACGCCGATCGCCTGGGAGGAACTCGCCAAAGACGTGCGCTTCGATTATTTCAACGTGAAGACCGTGCCGCTCCGGCTCAGCCGCCTGCGCGAGGATCCGTGGAAAGGGTTTGCCACGACGCGCCAGGCGGTGACCGCGGCGATGTTCGAACAGGTGGGCAGCGGGATGAAGCTCAAATGAGACGCGCCCGTATCCACTCGACGAGCCTGGAGAGCGTCGGCTACGAGGCGGAGAGCAAAACGCTCGAAGTCGAGTTCGCCGGCGGCGCCGTGTACCAGTACCTGGAAGTTCCGGAGGCGGAGCACCGCAAGTTCATGCGCGCCCGGTCGCGCGGCGCCTATCTCAACCAGCATATCAAGCCGCGCTTTCTGTGCCGCCGCATCAAGACGAGCCGGGTCACTCAGGCGTGAGCGGATCGAGTCTCGCTACTTCGGCCGCGGCCGGACCAGCTTGCGGTCAGGCACCGACAGCGTCCCAGCCCTGAGTTCGGCAACCGCGCCGACCAGAGCCCGCGCGGTGTTGCGCACCTCTTCCTGCACGGCTTCGTCGCGATCCAGGCTTTCATGGCTGGTGGCGTACGGCTCGTAATAGCCGATGTACCGCCCAAGCTGGCTGAGTTCTCCGGCGTCGATCAAGCCTATCCAGCTCAGCCAGTCGGACAGCGCCCGGCGCGTGTCGTCGACGCCCTCCACATCGCCGTGGACGACCAGCCCGAAAGCGCGGCCGGCGAGATGCTTGGGATAGGGCCAGCCTTTGAGTTCGAGCGCCTTGGCTTTTGCAGGGTCCTTGCCGCCGGTGGACGTCGGATCGGGGTTGCCGCCGTCGGCGCAGACCAGCCGGTCGATCATGAGCTTCAGCACGCTGGAGGTGTGGTACCAGTTGACCGGCGTGAGGATCAGCACACCGTGGGCCGCAGTCCAGCGTTCGTAGATCTCGGCCATCCAGTCGCCCACCTGGTCAAGGGAATGGTTCGGGTAGCAGGAGCATGGCCAGTGGCACAAAGGCTCCGCGGTGGAAACGCAGCCCTTGCACGGAAAGATGCGCCGGCCGTAGTCGGAAGTCAGCAGGCTCAAGTCGAGCAGATCGGCTTCGACGCCCGCTTGCGTGATGACTGCTTCGGCAAGCTTCGCCATGCGAAAAGTCTTCGACATCTCGCCGGGGCAGGTGCCGTCGTTGCGGGCCGAGCCGCAGATCACCAGTATCCGCGACGGCGAGGCAGTGTTCTTCTGGCGCTTTTGCGCCGCGAGCAATCTGTCGCGCGTTGCGCGCCACTCGTCGGACAGTGCGTATTTCGGGTCGGCAAACCCCGGCCCGGCCGGTGAGGTGCGCGGCGCCTTGCGTCCTTCGGAGTAAGCCTCCCAGGCAACGATCTCCACGCGCTTGAGTTCGACGTGGGCGGACTGGAAGGCAGGATCGGCAAACGACTGCATGAACCGTTCCGCGAATGCTTCGCGCGTGAGTTCCGCGGGCGCCTGGCCTTTGCGTGGCTTGATGGTTTTGGCAGCCATGCGCCATACTCGATCGCGCCGGGGCGCCCGTCTGTACGCTGGCTTACGATTCGAATGTCCGCTCCGGCGGCACCGGTGCCGCGCGAGGCCGATGGCAGCAATTTGACTGGAGAATGGCTCTGGAGAAGGACTTCTGTCAAATATTGGCAGCAATACCGATTGCGCTCGCCCTTAGTCGGGTGTTACGCGCTTGCGGCGATGGCGAAGCGGATCGCGCCGCAGTGGCAGGAGCCTTCGTAGCGTCGCGTCGGTCCGGTTGCCATTCAGTCTTTCCCCGCAGGGCTGAGGTTGATTCGATATCTGAGGGCCGGCGTGCTCCCATACTGCGCCGGTTTTTTGAAATGCCCGGCCAGCACGCCGCAGTTCGCCACGATGACCTGGTGCGAAATTGCGTTTTTGGCATCGGTGGTGAGCTCGACGTAGGGCAAGCCCAGGGCCCTCGCTTCGGGAAGTAGAAGGCGCAGCGCAACCGTCGCATAGCCGCGCCGCCTTTTCCAGGGCACCACGGTGTAGCCGATGTGGCCAAGGCAGTAGGCCGGGAGCGTCGCAGTGCCGGGCTGCCAGCGAATTGCGATGCTGCCGCAGAACTCGCCGTCCCAAAGCCAGCGACGGTAGCCGGGCAGGCGCGGCACCAGAGAGCCGTCCGGCATTTTCACGGGCGGCCCTTTGCCTTCGGGGTCATCCATGCTCGCGAGAAATCCGGCCGGGTCGGCGTCGATCTGGTCCAACTCCTCGAAGCCCGCGTCCGCGCGCTCGTTGTTGGGCGACCAGCCGCGCTCGAGGGCAGCGACGTAGCCCGGGAGATGTTCCTGCGCGGGGCGAACGAGTTGCAGCATGCTGGTCTTCAGCTCTCTTTGGCGAGAGCAAGCCTGACGCCAAGCAGGACAAAGATACCCCCGACACATCGGTTGAACCACTTTGTGAACACGGCGCTTCGCCGCAGGCCCCCGCTGATGCGGGCCGCCGACCACGCGACAAGAAGATTCCACAGCGTGCCGTTGAGATTGAAGATCACGCCGAGAAACAGGAACGCGAGCGGCTTCGAGGGAGCATCCGGCGCCACGAACTGCGGCAGGAAGGCAAGGAAGAACAGCGCGACCTTCGGGTTCAGGACATTGGTGAGAAATCCCTGCACGAACACTTTGCGCAGCGCGGCCGGTGCAATGGCAACGGCATTCGCCGGTGCAGTCTGCGCAGAGCGAATCAGGGCGATGCCGATGTAAACCAGATACGCGGCCCCCGCGATTTTCACGATCGTGAAAGCCGTGGCCGAGGCCGCGAGGATGGCCGACAAGCCGAGCGCCGCCGCCGTGATATGGACCAGGGTCCCCGCACCGATTCCCAGCGCAGCAACGGCGCCGGCGCGCAGACCCTGTGCCGAACTGCGCCCGACGATATACAGGGTGTCCGGCCCGGGAGTGAAATTCAGCAGTAGGCCCGCAGCCACGAAGACCCACAGATCGTGCGTCCCGAACACGGGCCTAACTTTCGAGGGTAAAAGACTCGGCCATGGGTGACTAGATACCACAGATGTCCTATGCTGTAATTTCCGCGAGGCAAGGAAGGCTGGCCATGCCCCTGAAATTCAAGAAGCTCCATCCGCAGTTCGCCGCCGAGGTCGAAGGCTTCGACCTGCGCGGCGCAAACGACAAGCCAACGCTCGACGCGATCCGCGCCGGGATGGACGAGTATGCGGTGCTCGCGTTCCGCGGCCAGCAGCTCGGCGACCAGGACCAGCTCGCCTTTGCGCGGCGCTTCGACGGGCAACTGCACGCGAAGACCGGCGCGGCGGTGGTCGGCCCCAACCGGTTCGGCAACGAGGCACTGAGCGACATCTCCAACGTCGACGAGAGCGGCGAGCTGCTGCAGGCCGGCGACCGCAGGCGCATGTACCAGCTCGGCAACCGCCTGTGGCATACGGATGCGTCTTTCCAGGATCCGCCGGGGCGCTATTCGATGCTGATGGCCCACGTTGTTCCCTCCGTCCCCGCCGACACCGAGTTCGCCGACATGCGCGCCGCTTACGACGCGCTGGATGAGCAAGGCCGCGGGCAGCTCGAGGGCCTCAGCGTTCATCATTCGATCGCCTATTCGCGCCAGGTCCTCGGGTTCGAGTTTTCGCCCGAGGAACAGGAAAAGCTCAAGGGCGCAGTCCACCCGCTTGTGAGTGTCAATCCGCGCACGAGGAGACGCTCGCTGTACCTGGCGTCCCATGCGTCGCGCATTGTCGAGTTGCCGGTGCCCGAGGGGCGGCTGTACCTGCGTGATCTCATGGAGCACGCGACGCAGCCGCAGTTCGTCTACCGCCATT
Organism: Pseudomonadota bacterium; assembly: GCA_031380765.1. GTDB lineage: Bacteria > Pseudomonadota > Gammaproteobacteria > Burkholderiales > SG8-39 > SZAS-79. The sequence continues at coordinate 14,460 of JANMXB010000491.1, forward strand.
CGTGGCGGGTCGGCGACCTCGTGATCTGGGACAACAAGGCCACCATGCACCGCGGCCGGCCATACGATGACACGAAGCACCGCAGGGAGATGCGGCGCGTCACCACGCTCGACTTCCGAGCCTGATCTCAGTTCTGCAGCCGAAGCTCGTCCAGTTCGACCGTTGCCGTCCCCAGGTACGGATTGCGGTGCACTGACTTCACGACCGCCCGCGCGGCGGGGGCATACCAGTACGTC
>JANMXB010000551.1:0-7331 GCA_031380765.1 Pseudomonadota bacterium
GGATGCTGGGCCGCGCGCGAATCCTCGAGCTGAATCACGTGGAAGCCGAAGCGCGTCTTCACAGGCGTCTCGGTATACCTGCCCTTGGAGAGCTTGACCATCGCGTTGGCGAAATCCTTGTCGAAGGTGCCAGGCGATTGCCAGTCGAGGTCGCCGCCCTTGGCCTTGGTGCCGTCGTCCTTCGAAAGCTTTTTCGCCAGGTCGTCGAACTTGGCGCCTTTCTTCAGGTCGGCAATGACGGATTTCGCCTCGTCTTCGGTGCCTACGAGGATGTGGCGGGCCTTGTATTCCCGGTCGCCGAGCTCGGCCTTGATGCGGTCGTATTCCTTCGCCATCTCTGCGTCGGTAATAGGGTGGGTGCGGATGTATTCGCGCAGGAAGGCCTGCACGATCACGGTCTGGCGCACCAGCTCGAGCTCGTTCTGCAGCTCGGATTTCCTGGTGAGGCCGCTCTTCACCGCCTCCTGGGAAATGATCTCGCGATTCACCAGCTCGTCGCGCACCGCGGCGCGCATCTGCGGGCCGTCGGGCTGTCCCTGCTGGGTACGCTCGCGCGTGAGCAATTCCGCGCGCTGCTGGGGAATCGCCACGCCGTTTACCGTGGCCACCGGCCCGGAGGGCGCGGTAGAGATCGCTGCCGGGATGGACGGCGCCGGTTTTGCCGGCGCCTGCGCCAGCGCGGCGAAGGGGGCGGTGAGCGCAGTGGCGACGGCGATGGCGTAAACATTGAGACGGAAATTCATCTGCATCCTCTTTCAGGTTTCTTCGGGCGTGCGCGCGGTGATCTGCAGCGCGTGAATCGGGTTGTTCATCAGGTCGCCGAGCGCAGAGTAGACCATGCGGTGGCGCGCTATCGTGGGCTTGCCCGCGAAGGAGCGCGACACGATCGCGACGCTCCAGTGGGTGTTTCCGCCAGGCGCCGCTCCCGCGTGCCCCGCGTGTGCGGCGCTGTCGTCGGTGATTTGCAGGGACTCGGGGCTGAGCGCGCCGAGGCGCTCGCGCAGGACCGGCTCGAGGTTCACGGCTTCTTTCCTTCGGTTGCGTCGTCGCCGAGGTGGCGGGCGAGGAACAGCGCCTGCGCGATCACGAACGCGAACATTAGCCCCATCCCGCCGAAGAGCTTGAAGTTGACCCACAGGTCGGTGGGATAGTTGAAAGCCACGTAAAGGTTGAGCACGCCCATCACCGTGAAAAACGCAACCCAGCTCCACAGCAGCCGCTTCCATGTCGGTTCCGGCAACTGGAGCTGCTTGTCCATCATCGCGCGAATGAGGTTCTTGTGGAACACCAGCTGGGCGGCGGCCAGCGACGCGGCAAACAGCCAGTACAGCACTGTCGGCTTCCATTTGATGAAGGTTTCGTCCTGCAGCAAGAGCGTGGCGCTGCCGAATACGGCGATGACGCCGAAGCTCACCCACAGCATGGGATCGACCTTGCGGCGGCGGAACCAGACCCAGGCGATCTGCGCAACCGTGGCGCCCATGGCGACCGCGGTGGCGACATAGATGCCGGCAAACTTGAACGCGACGAAAAAGAGGATGACCGGGAAGAGGTCGAATAGAAATTTCATGAGCCGGTCATTTTACCATTTGGGCACGACCGTCCCTGACGGCTGCTTTGCGCCGGGCTACTTTTTGTCGAATTTGAGGGACGCCGAATTGATGCAGTAGCGCAGGCCGGTAGGCTGCGGACCGTCGTCGAAAACATGGCCAAGATGCGCTTCGCAGGCGGCGCAGTGCACTTCGGTGCGGCGCGAGAAAAAGCTGTTGTCTTCCTGTGTGGCGACGTTTTCCGCCACCGCCGGCTGCCAGTAGCTGGGCCAGCCGGTGCCGGAATCGAACTTGTGGTCCGACGAGAACACCTCGGCACCGCAGCATACGCAGCGGTACAGGCCGCTGTCGTGGGTGTCGTGGTATTCGCCGGTGAAAGCCGGCTCCGTCCCGTGCTTGCGGGTCACCTTGTATTGCATCGGGGTCAGTTCCGCCCTCCATTCTGCGTCGGTCTTGCCGGATTTCAACTGTCTCTCCTCGTGTCGCAAGCGTGCTTGGCGCTACCATTGTCAGCCAAGTATTATCAGCCGAACGCACCGGTTCCGTGTCTGACGTCGCATCTGACCAATCTGCCCCTGGAGGAGTTCCATGCCCCTCACGCCGAAAGCGGTATTCGCGGTACTGGCGGCTGGCGCAATGTCAGTACATTGGCGTTATGCTTTGGGGGAGGGGGATCGAATGAAAAGAAAATCGCACTTTGCAGCTGTCATTGCCGCTGCGGGGATCGGGGTGGCGGCCCTGTGGGCAACGTCCGCGAGTGCCCAGCAAACGGATCCTCTGCTTCACGAGCAGCTGATCGACGGCGTGCGCGGCCTGTTCGGCCGGTTTTTCGGTGGCGACGCCGCTTCCCAACCCCAGCCCGCGCCGGTCGCGCAGCCTGCTCCGGCGCCCGCAGCAGCCCCGCAAAACCGCCCGGCGGAAGTTCCCGCGGCGATCACCGCGCCAACGTCCGCCACCCAGGTGGGGGGACGTTCGCTGCACGAAGCAGTGGTGCGCGGCGATTATGACGAAACCCTCAAACTGATCGAGCAGGGCACCGACATCGAGGCGAGGGATTCCGGCTCAGGCGCCTCGCCGCTGCATTACGCGGTCATGAAGGGCAGGATGCCGATCGTCGACCTGCTGATTGCGCGCGGCGCCGACGTCAACAGCCGGACCCGCAATGGCACCACGCCCTTGCATACCGCCGCCCTGTACGCCCGCAAGGATGTTGCCGAAAGGCTGCTGGAAAAGCGCGCCGACATCAACGCGGTCAGCACGAGCGGCGCCACGCCTCTTGCGCTTGCGACCGCAGCGAAGAACCATCCGATTGCCGATATGCTGCGCGCACGCGGCGCGAAATGATGGCGGGCGGGGCGCGAATCCGTCAGGAAGAGCAGCTCACCGAAATGTCGCCGGCCCAGTCCGGAGGGTAGTCCGCGTAGCGCTCCATTCCGGGCTGCTCGGTGAATGGATCGGACAACAGCACGCGCAATTTCTCGATCAGTGCGTAGTCGCGATGGTCGCGCGCCCTTGCGATCGCCTCTTCCGCCATCCAGTTGCGCAGCACGTAGACGGGATTGGCGAGGTCCATGCGATCGCGGCGCTCGGCGTCGACCGATCCTTCGCGCAGGAGCCTCGCGCGATACTGCGCGGCCCACGCGTCGAAGCCTTCGCGTACGGTGAACTGGTCGCGCAGCTTTGCGTTTCTTGCCTCCGGCGCGATCTCGAAGAGCGACAGGCTGCGAAAAAAGAGGGTGAAATCGGTCCGGCTCGCCTGCATGAGCCCGAGGAGGGCTTCGACCAGTTTCGCATCGTCGTGCTCTGACGTGCGCAGGCCGAGCTTGGCGCGCATCAGCGTCGCGTAAGCCGTTTCGAAGGCTGGCTCGAATTTCTGCAGCGCGCCCTCGGCCTCCTCCATTTCCATCAGCGGCAGCAGTGCCTGGGCGAGGCAGTACAGGTTCCAGTGGGCGATTTTCGGCTGCATGTTGTACGCGTAGCGCCCGCCTCCGTCCGAATGGTTGCAGACATGGTTCCAGTCGAAGGCGTCGAGGAATCCGTAGGGACCGTAGTCAATCGTCAGGCCGAGGACCGACATGTTGTCGGTGTTGAGCACGCCATGGCAGAAGCCGACCGCCTGCCAGCGCGCGACCAGCTCGGCGGTGCGATACACGATTTCGGCGAGCAGGGACACGTACGGCTTCTCGGCCGTCAGCAGTTCGGGGAAATGCTCGCGCAGCACGTAGTCCGCGAGCACGCGGATCTGCTCGTGCTGCCTCCTGTGGAAAAAGACCTCGAACGAGCCGAAACGCACGTGGCAGGGCGCCATGCGCGTGAGCACCGCGGCGGTCTCTGTCGTCTCGCGGACGACCGGGGCGTCGCTGCCGGTGATCGTGAGCGCGCGCGTGGTCGGGATGCCCAGCCCATGCATGGCTTCCGAGCACAGGTACTCGCGGATGGTCGAGCGCAGAACCGCGCGGCCGTCGCCCATTCGAGAGTAAGGCGTGCGGCCCGCGCCTTTGAGCTGCAGGTCCCAGCGGCGATTGTCCGGGCCGATCGCCTCGCCCAGCAGCAGCGCCCGCCCGTCGCCGAGTTGCGGCACGTAGGTGCCGAACTGATGCCCGGCGTATACGGCTGCGATCGGATCGGCGCCCGGCGGAACGCGATTGCCGCTGAACGTTTCAATGAATTCGCCCGTTCCGGCGTAATCCGCGTCGATGCCGATCAGCGCCGCCGCAGAAGGGTTGAACGCGACCAGGTAAGGCGCAGGCAGCGGCGTGGGCTGCAGCCGTGTGTAAAAGTCCGAAGGCAGCCGCGCGTACGTGTTGTTGAAGCTGAAGGGCTTGCGGCCCGCCGCGCTGCCGGGCTTCTTCGCTCCCCCGCTGGCGATGCGCGCAACCCGGATCGGCGCGCTCATCGGGCCTCGAGCGAGCAGTCCCACACGTTCGGCATCGCCGCGTTGTGGTATCCGGAAATGAATTCGCGCGGGGTTCCGCTCACCGCGTCGAACACATGGCGGCGCACCGCGCCGATGTTCGCGCCATAGACGTGGATGCTGAGCGACGGCCGGTCGGTGTACGCGTTGGACACCACATGGATATCCCCAATCGAAGGCGACAGGCGGTCCACTTCGCCGGGCTCGATGCGATGGGTCCCGCTCGCGCGGAAAGGCTGGCCCACGGTGGCGTTGGCGTACTCCTCGCACAGTTCCGCGCCGCGCATGACCCCGACCAGTCCCCAGACCGTGTGGTCGTGCACCGGCGTCTTTTGGCCGGGTCCCCAGACAAAACTGACCACGCAGAAACGCTCGAGCGGGTCGCAGTGCAGGAGGTACTGGCGGTACGACTCGGGGGAGGGCACGGTGAACTCTTCGGGCAGCCAGTCGTCATTCGCGATCAGGCCCTTGAGCAGGCGCTCGCCCTCGGTAAGCATCTTCGGCTCGTCCGCACCGTGTTGCGCGACGAGGTGAGTCATGTCCTGGATGTAGGCGCGCAGCCGCGCGATGTTTTTCCGCATGGTGCTCATTGTGAGACCCGTGGCAACCACAGCGCAAGCTCGGGTGCAAGCATGAGGATGAAGATCGCCAGGATGTAGACCACCATGAAAGGGATCACTCCCCGGAACACGTCGGTGATCGGACCCGGGGCGCCGCGCATGCCCTGGAGCACGTAAAGAACCGTGCCATCGGGCGGGCTGATCAAGGCGATTTCGACCAGCATGGTGACGATCACGCCGAACCAGATCGGGTCGTAGCCGAGTGCCTTCACCACCGGGAAGATCACCGGGATGGTGGTCACGATCATCGAAAAGCCTTCCATGAAGGTGCCCAGCGCCAGGTAGAAACCGATGATCAGCGCCATGATGACCCACGGCGGCACCGGCAGTCCGGAGACGAATTTCGCCAGCGCCTGCGGCACGCCGAGGCTGCCGAAGATGTAGTTCAGCACGTACGCGCCGCACAGGATCAGGCCGACGAACGCGGTGGTGCGCGCCGTGGCCTCGGCCGATTCGTTGAGCATCTTCCATGAAAAGCGCCCGGAGATCGCCGCGAAGGCGATCGAAGCGACGACGCCCAGCGCCGCCGACTCGGTAGGTGTCGCAAGGCCCGTGTAGATCGTGCCGAGCACCACCAGGATCAGGATCACGGTCGGGATAAGGTCCACCAGGCCCTTCAGTTTCACCGCCAGCGGGATCTTCTCCGGCTGCGGCAACGGGTGGCGCAGCCCGTGAACGAGGATCACCAGCGTAAAGAGAAGCACCACCAGAATGCTCGGGCCGACGGCCGCGAGATAGAGCTTGCCCACCGAAGTCTCGGTGATGAGGCCGTAGACGATGAACGTGATGCCCGGCGGGATCAGGTTGCCCAGGGCCCCGCCCGCGGCGAGCGAACCCAGCACCATGGCTGGCGAGTACGCGGTTTTCTTGAAGTAGGGCAGTGCGACCGCCCCCATCGTCGCTGCCGTCGCCACGCTGGAGCCGGAGATCGCCGAGAACACGCTGCACGAAACGATATTCGTGTGCAGGAGGCCGCCGGGGACGCGCTGGAACCACAGGTTCAAGGACCGGTAGAGTTTGTCCGACAGGCCGGCGCGCAGCATGATCTCGCCCATCAGGAGGAACAACGGCACTGCGACGAGCACGAAGTTGGTGGTCGGTCCCCAGACCATCTGGCCGATGAAATCCCAGAACGGGCGCTCCGAAAACGCGAAGCCGGCGATGATCCCGAGGATTCCGAGCGCTGCCGCGATATAGATCCCCGCGCCGAAAAACAGGCAGAACAGAACGATCAGCACGCCGATCTGGGCCACCGGCAGCTGTGCGATCGAGCCGCCGCCGAAGAGCACGGCGACGACCGAAACGAGGAGCAGGACGATCAGGAAGAGGACCGCGATCACGAGTGCTTCGGCCCCGTTTTCTGCGCGGCAAGATGCTGCGCCGAGCCGACGGCGTCGAGCGCTTCCTCGGCCTCTTCAACGTAACTGCGCGGCCCTGTCAGGTGCTCGATGGCGTCGATGTCGCCCCGCGGCAGCAGCAGCGCAACTTCGAGCACGCGCAGGACGGCCATGATCCCGAATACGCCTATGCCAATCAGCCACAGGCCTTGAGGGATGATCAGCGGCGTCTTCAGCAGGCTGTTGTCGGTGGCCTTGAAATCCCACGATTCCATCGTTGTATGCCACGCGCCGTAGACCAGGAACCCGGCGAAAACCGCCAGCGTCGCGAGCGCCACCCAGTGCAGGTAGCCGCGAAACCGCGGGGGCACCTTCTGGATGAGGATGTCGATGCGCACATGAGTGCGTGCTTCCAGTGCGCCCGCAAGGCCCCATGCGATGCCGACGCCGAGCATGTAACCCGACAGCTCAGTGGTCGACTGCGACGAGAAACCGAGAAACTTGCGTGCGAGGACGTCGAAGGTGATGAAGAACGCGCAAAGGACGAAGAGCCAGCCCGCGCAACGGTTCATCAGCCGCGCGAGGACGTCGATCGCGCGGTTTATCCTGCCGACGATCCGCAGCGCAGCGGCAGCCGGCACGTTCAGTTCGGCCGATACTTGATGCCCGTGAGTGGCGCAGCGGTCTCGTTGAAGATATCCCCGCAGCGCGCGCCGCAGCGCTTGACCCAGTTCGGCAGCACCGTTTCGATCAGGACCTGACGGGCGCGCGCGTTATCCGAGTCGGTGGGTTTGAGCAGCGTCATCTTCTTGTCGGTGAGCAGCGTGAAGATCTTGCATCCGGCGGCGTTACCGACGTTGCATTCGATGCCGTCCTGCGTGAGTTCCGATCCAAGCTTCCACTGCACGTC
>JANMXB010000543.1:0-4233 GCA_031380765.1 Pseudomonadota bacterium
GAGAGGATCTGGTTGTCCGTCTTGCCCATCGGCAGCGTTGCGGGCAGGTCGCTCGCGATGGCTTCGGTTTGCAGGAAAAGCCGGCCGCTGGGCGCTTCGCCGGCCCTGGCGGTGAGCGGAATGCCCTTCGCGATGTCGCCCGCGGTCCCGCCGCCTTTTGTACCCGCCACGGACGAGACGATCTCGTCGAGGAAGCGGCTCGCCTGGCGCGCGTTGCGCGAAACGTCCGACAGCCCCTTTTTGTGGTTGTCGAGTTCCTCAAGCGTGCCGATGGGCAGGTAGACGTCGTGCTCCTCGAACCGGAACAGGCTGGAGGGATCATGCATCAGCACGTTCGTGTCGAGCACGAACAGCTTCGTGACGCGCTTCTTCTGCGCGGCGCGGGGTTTTTTCGGTTTCAAGGAATCTGAGGAGGTAGGGGCTTCGGTGAACTCGCCGCGGACAGGGTCGGTAGTGCCAACGGAACGCTCGTCTGTGATGACCTGGCGGTCATAGGGTTTTAACAAAGCTCAGTACCTCCTGTGCGTGGCCGGGGACTTTCAAACCGCGCCATTCGCGCACCAGCACGCCCCTGCCATCCAGGACGAACGTGCTGCGCTCGATGCCGCGGACCTTCTTTCCGTACATGTTTTTCATCTTGATCACGCCGAACTGCGCGCACGCGGCTTCTTCCGCGTCGGACAGCAGCTCGAACGGGAAGCCGAGCTTGGCCTTGAAGTTCTCGTGCGACTTCAGCGAGTCGCGCGACACGCCGAAGACTTCGCAGCCGCACTTCCTGAATTCCCTGTGGAGGTCCCGGAACCCCATCCCCTCGGTCGTGCAGCCGGGAGTGTTGTCCTTGGGGTAGAAATAGAGCACCAGCCTGTTGCCTTTGTGCTCTGAAAGCTTGAATGTTGCGCCGCCGGTAGAGGGCAGGGAGAAATCCTTTACGGGTTTACCTAGCATGCCTGGTTTCTTGAAAAACCTTTTTAGCAATGCGTTGCAACACCTTCATTGAACACAATATTTTTTACATCCGCAAGCTTTCACGCGAAATATATTTATTTCGGTCGCAGGGGCCTGAAAGGTAAAGACTTTTCGGCATGCGCCCGGCTATTTCAGCGCAGGCAGCGGCGTGACGCCCTCGGGCAGCGGATGGCGGTCGACGTTGAGGATCATCGAAACAATCGTGTAATAGCCCGAAGCGCCGATCAGGTCGATCACGCCGCGCTCGCCGAACTTCTCCAGCGCCCTGGCATAGGTGGCGTCGCTGACCGACTTGTTCTCGTGCAGCTCCTTGCAGAAATCGTGGACCGCGGCCTCGTCGTCTTTCATGTTCGACGGACGCTTGCCCTGGCCGAGTTCATCGGCGATGCGCGCATCCAGGCCGGCTTTCAGCGCAAGCTCGCGGTGCGCATACCACTCGTACTGCGCGGTCCAGTAGCGCGCCACGACCAGGATCGCCAGCTCGTTCAGATGCGCCGGCAGCGAGCTTTTGAAGCGCACGTATTCGCCGACGCGCTGAACGCGGTCGGCAAGGTCCGGGCTGCGCAGCAGCGCGTTGAAGGGGCCGCGGGCGCCGCCGCGGGGGCCTGAAACGATCGCGTCGTAGGCGTTGTGCTGGGCGTCGGTCATTTCGGCGGGGGAGAGGGGCTTGAATCGTGAGGTCATGGTTGGGTGCCTTTGTGTGGTGCCAAATAGTAGGTCAGTGAAGACTTTGAATTCCCATATCTCATGCTTTTGTGAGGCTTGAGTGTTTGCGCGTTCGCGCAAACGCAGAAACCTCGCAAAAGCATGAGAGCTGCTGGATCTCGCAACCGCTCAGGCTTTTCATTACGCGTCAATGCTCTTCCAACAAACTGCCCCAACCCTTGATGCGATCTTCAATCCCGTTCTTCCTCAGCGCGCGCCAATAGATCGCCGTATTGATCGCCAGGATCGGTTTTTCCCTTTCTTCTTCCATCTTCGCGGCCAATGCGCCAAACGCGAGGTTGGTGCCGACCTGGATCACCGCATCCACGTCGTCGCCGTCGAGCTCATCGACCGCGGCGCGCAACTCCCCCGGTTGAACATGGGCAATCAATGTTGGCGATGCACATTTTAGGCCCTTGATCCGTACCACCGTGTAGCCCGATTCCTCGAAGAACTGCCGCACGTTCCGGTCGCCGACCGGAAAGTAGGGTGTCAGCACGCCAATGCGTTTGACGCCCAGGGCTGCGAATGCCGCATCGCACGCCTCGGCGCCCCCGGTAACGCGGAGCTTCGTATGCGCCTCCAGCTCTGCGTTCAGCTTGCGGCTCGCCGCGAGGCCGCCCCAGAAAGTTTCCACCGAGATCCCGAGCACGATGTGGTCGGGTTCGCAGCTCATCGCGCTGTCGAGCGCTTCGAGCTGCGCGGCGGCAATGTTCTCGACCAGCTTCCTGAAATCCTCGTCGTTGGCGAGCGGGCTGTTCGGGATGCGGATGCGGCTCACGTGGTTGGTGACGCCCTCCGGGCGCATGCCGTCGAACTCGGGCTGCACGCTGGTATTGGTCGAAGGGATGAGGACGGCGAATTTCCTGCGCCAGCCGAGGGAATCCGTCACGGGAGAGTTCAGCGAAAGAGCAAGGCTGCGGCCACCTTGCGCTCCTCGGCCATGAGGATGTTGTAGGTTCGGCACGCGGCCTGCAGATCCATGACTTCGACACCGATGCGAGCTTTCGACAGTTCGCGCGTGAGGCCGGGGTGAGGGAAGCGAAGCTTGCCTCCCGTTCCGAGCAGCACGACTTCCGGTTGCATGGCGACGAGCCCGGAGAAGTCTTCCGCTTTGAGCTCGGCGAAACTTGCCACGTCCCAGGGCACCAGCGCCTCAGGCATCACGATGACGCTGGATTCATAACGCACTGTGTTGACCAGCACGAAGTCCGCGCCATAGCCGGTGAAGGTGTTGAGGCTGGTGAGGCCTGAAGCATGCAGTTTCAATTCACGTTTGATTGAGGCAAAGGGTGCGGTCGCGTAGAATTCTATCTTTTTTCAGTAGCTTAAGACTCAGGAACCCATGCACGAGTTTAGCCGAATCAAGCGCCTGCCGCCTTACGTGTTCAACATCACCGCCGAGCTGAAAATGGCGGCACGGCGGCGCGGTGAGGACATCATCGACCTGTCGATGGGCAACCCCGACGGACCCACGCCGCCGCACATCGTCGACAAGCTGGTCGAGGCAGCGCAGCGCCAGGACACACACGGCTACTCGGTATCCAAGGGCATTCCGAGATTGCGCAAGGCGATCTGCGACTGGTATCAGCGCCGCTACGGCGTGGAGCTCGACCCGGAGTCCGAGGCGATCGTCACCATCGGGTCCAAGGAAGGCCTCGCGCATCTCATGCTGGCGACCCTCGAGCGCGGCGACACGGTGCTGGTGCCCAATCCGTCCTATCCGATCCATATCTATGGCGCGATCATCGCGGGCGCCGACATCCGCTCGGTGCGCATGACCCCCGGCGTCGACTTCTTCGCCGAGACTGAGCGCGCGATCCGCGAGCTGATCCCCAAGCCCAAAATGCTGGTGCTCGGGTTTCCGTCGAACCCCACCGCGATGTGCGTGGACCTCGAATTCTTCGAGCGCATCGTCGCCCTCGCAAAGCGCCACGACATCCTGCTGGTGCACGATCTCGCGTATGCCGACATCACGTTCGACGGCTTCAAGGCGCCTTCCATCATGCAGGTTCCCGGCGCGCGCGATGTGGCGGTCGAATTCTTCACCATGTCGAAAAGCTACAACATGGCCGGCTGGCGCATCGGCTTCATGGTCGGCAACAAGGAGCTCGTGCACGCGCTGGCGCGCATGAAGAGCTATCACGACTACGGCACCTTCGCGCCGATCCAGATCGCCTCGATCGTGGCCCTTGACGGCCCCCAGGAGTGCGTCGAGGAGATCCGCCTCAAGTATCAGAAGCGCCGCGACGTGATGGTGAGAGGCCTCCACGACATCGGCTGGAGGGTGGAGAACCCCAAGGCGTCCATGTATGTCTGGGCGAAGATTCCGGAAGCCTACGCAAGGCTGGGCTCGCTCGAGTTCGCCAAAAAGCTGCTGGAGGACGCGAAGATCGCGGTATCCCCGGGCGTCGGCTTCGGCGACTACGGCGATGACCATGTCAGGATCGCGCTGATCGAGAACGAGCACCGCCTGCGCCAGGCGGTACGCGGGATACGCGAAATGTTCAGGAAGGATGGATTGCTCAAATGAAGCCCGCCACAGCCAGATCCGGTCGTAAG
>JANMXB010000593.1:0-3111 GCA_031380765.1 Pseudomonadota bacterium
GCGGCGCTCGACACGAATGTGCTGGTGCGTTACATCGTCGAGGATGACGCATCCCAGCTGGCGGCTGCCACGCGATTGATCCGCGGAGCGGTGCGCGCCAGCGAAGCCCTGTTCGTTCCGGTGACTGTAGCGCTGGAGCTCGAATGGGTGCTGCGCGCGAGCTACGGTTTTGCAAAGCCGCAAGTGGCGCTCGCCTTGTCGCAGTTGCTGTCCTCGGTCGAGCTGACGTTCGAATCCGAAGCCGCGGTGGAGATTGCTTTGGTTTTGTATCAGCGCGGGGCGGCAGATTTTTCGGATTGCCTGCACGTGGCGCTTGCGTACAGCGCGGGGGAAAGCCCGCTCTGGACGTTCGACAAGCCGGCATCGAAAGTGGATGGGGCGCGGCTGCTGGCTGCGTGATGGGCGGAATCGACGCAGCCGAGCAAAGCGCGGTGCTGCGCTGAAATGACCGCTTGTGCCGATAACGGACATTCGCGATTCAACGCCGCATTCGCGTTCGCGGCGCTCGTGGACGGGCATTTGACTACGAGAAAAAAAGGGTTGAGGCGAATTCTTGCACGAGCTTGCAAAGCAGACGGAATCAATACGGCGGCAGCATCCGCCGGAAGCCGTGCATCAGCACGACGCAGAGGAAGAACAGGTTTCGCGCCAGGGTCTTGAAGATCGAAGTGGGCGGCAGGCCGGTGGCGATGAAGTCGACGCGCGTGTCCGCCAGTTGCCGCGCCAGCCGGTCCATCCAGGCCACGTTGCGTGGCCATTCGGCCAGCCGGGCTAGCCATTCGGGCGGCAGCGCCTTGCGCCCGCAACCCGCGCCGGCAATCGCCCCCGTGATCGCAGCGACCGTGTCCGTGTCGCCGCCGCAGCGGATCGCACTGAGCACCGCCTCGCGGTAGTTGCTGGGATGGGACAGCCAGGCGTGCAGTGCCACCGGGACGGTGTGAAAGGAATAGCCGGTCACGCCACGCTGCAGCCCCAGCTCGTTGGCGAAGTCCTTCGTGGCCTGCCCTGCTTGCACGGACTGCGCGACGCAATCGATCAATCCCGCAAGTTCGGCGCCTTCGGTGCCGAGCAATTCGCGCATCCGGGCCGCGTACTGCGGCGCATCGACCCGGCCCGCGTGCTGCGCCGAAAGCGCCGCGGCCACGGCCACGGCAAGCGCGGCGTGCGTGGCCTTCGGGTCCGAATGCGTCAGGCGCGTCGAGGCTTCGACATGCGAGCGCATGAAGTCCGGGTCGCCCGCCCAGAACACGCCGATCAGCGCGCTGCGCATCGCGGGCGCGTTGCCGGCCGAATGGATGCCCTGCCAGCGATGCGGCATGAACAGCCATAGCTTCAGGATGCCCTTGAGCGTCGCCATGCCGATGCCCGCCGGCAGTCCCAGCAGCCACCAGCGCATCCGCCACCCCAAATCGCCGCGGAATTCGTGCGCATTGCCGAAAGCCCTGGAATAGCCGGCGGTTTCCGCCAGCGCCTGCGCGACCATGATCGTGTGCTCGGTGTCGTCGGAGCACATGCCGCGGCCGAACGGCAACAAGTGGTAGCGGTCCGTGCGGGGAAACATCCTCGATTGCCTTTGCGGTGAAAGTCCCTCGCTGGCTAGCCCCAGCGCATCGCCGATCGCGGTGCCGAGCAGGCAGCCCGCCAGTGCCTCGAAATGCAAGTCGCTTTGCGCTTTCTTGTCGGCGGCGCGCTGCACGAGATCGATCACGACTTGTTGCTGCGCGCCCGGTTCGGGCTCGGTTTTCCGGGCGGCGCCCAACGCGAACAATCCCAGCACGATGGCGGGCAGGCAACTCACGTCGAGCAGCAGCGGCGCCCAGGCGAACGCGCGCATCCACTCGAAAGGGCCGTTCCACATGGAAATCGCGCCGACCACGCCCGGGATGAACATGACGAGCGACGGGTTGCTGCTGGCCGCGCGTGCCTCGCGCACCCAGCGCGACCAACCGAACGCGATGCTGGCGTTGGCCCATGCGCCGGCGGCGAACAGCGCCAGGCCAGCGCCGGGAAGTATCCAGCCGAACAGGATCCCGCTTGCCGTCATGCGTTGCCCTCTCCACACCAGCGCCCAAGCCTCGCCGGGATGCTACGCCCGGACGGCGCGTCCGGATACCGGACAATGCAGGATTTGCCGGACCCGCGGTTCGGTCCTGCCTTCTCGAATCCGAAGCCGCGGTGGAGATTGCTTTGGCGCTGTATCAGCGCGGCGCGGCGGATTTTTTGGACTGCATGCACGTGGCGCTTGCGCACAGTGCAGGGGAAAGCCCGCTCTGGACGTTCGACAAGCCGGCTTCGAAAGTGGATGGGGCGCGGCTGCTGACTGCGTAGTGGGCCGGCGATTGCGACGCGTGACCCGGCTGGTTCAACGCCGAGGTGACGAAGACCTCAACTTGCCCGACGTGAAGGCCGCGCGGAGTGATACGGGCCTGCGGGGGGCCGCGTGTAGGCGCCCCGGTCAATTTTCAATTGCTGCCACTTTCCATTGAAAGTCGGCGTCAGGAGCGGCTCTTCAGTCAAATTGCTGCCATCGTTCGAGGTCCAGACCGGTTGAATCAAGCGACCCGAACGCACGTTAGCGACTCAAGGCAGACATTCAAGGGTAGGCTCGCTGCCAATTCGGGATCAGCCGGCCCCTCGGCTTGGTGATCCTGGCACGTGCGCAGGTGCGTGACGACGAGGAGGATTGAATGAACAGGCGCGAATCGTTGCTGGCGCTGCTCGCGCTTGGGTCCACCCCACTTGTCATCGAGGCGCAACAAGGTCGCGTGTATCGCGTAGGAGTCATCACGCTCGGAGGCACCTACAGCGCAGCGATCGACGGGCTGCGAGAGGGTCTGCGAGAGTTGGGACTCGAGGAGGGAAAACAGTTCGTCCTCCACGTGCGCGATACGAAAGGCGATCGGACGTTGGTGGAGGCCGCAGCGCGAAGCCTCGAAGAGGAGAAGGTCGACCTGGTCTATGCATTGGGCACCTCCGTCGCCATCGCCGCCCGGCGGGCAACCAAGAAGGTCCCGATTGTGTTCTTCGCGGGAAGTGATCCTGTCGCCTTGGGCCTGATAGAGAGCTATCGCAAACCCGGAGGGAGGCTCACCGGCGTGTACGGACAGTTCA
>JANMXB010000612.1:0-4731 GCA_031380765.1 Pseudomonadota bacterium
CCGCCGACCGTACGCTGAGCCTGCCGGCCGACCTCGCCAAGCCGGAGAACATCCCGCCGCTCTTCGCCGCGGTGAAATCGAAGTGGGGGCGCCTCGACGTGCTCTTCAACAATGCCGGCATGGGCGCGCCGGCGATCCCGATGGAAGACCTGACGCTGGAACAATGGCAAAACGTGGTGAACATCAACCTCACCGCGATGTTCCTCTGCACCCAGGAGGCGATCCGCATCATGAAGGCGCAGGCGCCGATGGGCGGGCGCATCATCAACAACGGCTCGATCTCGGCCCACGCGCCGCGCCCGTTTTCGTCGCCCTACACGGCCACCAAGCACGCGGTGACGGGACTCACCAAGTCGACGTCCCTGGACTGCCGCAAGTACGACATTGCGTGCAGCCAGATCGACATCGGCAACGCGGCCACCGAGATGACCGAGCGCATGAAGAACGGCGTGCCGCAGGCCAACGGCACCACCATGGTCGAGCCGCGCATGGATGTGGCGCACGTCGGCAGCGCGGTGGCCTACATGGCCAGCCTGCCGCTGGATGCCAACGTGCAGTTCATGACCATCATGGCCTCGAAGATGCCGTTCGTCGGCCGCGGCTAGAAAATCAGGGACAGACCACGTTTTTCGATGGGTAAAAACGTGGTCTGTCCCTGATTCCGGGGGCATTTTGCGCATCGTGCTCGACACCAACGTGGTGCTCGACCTGTTCGTGTTCGACGATCCCGGCACCAAAGCGCTCCGAGCGGCCATCGAAGCAAAGCGGGTCACGGTCCTTGGCAGCGCCGAATCCCGCGCCGAACTGCTGCGCGTGCTGGCGTACCCCCGGTTCAGGCTGGACGATTCAGCGCAGCGGGCAGCCCTTCGCTGGTTCGATGCGTGCGCGCAGATCAACGAGGCGCCGCCGGCGCATCCGCCCCTGCCCCGCTGCAGCGATCCCGACGACCAGAAATTCCTCGACCTTGCCTGGGCCGCCGGGGCCGATGTCCTGGTCACCAAGGACAAGGCTTTGCTGGATCTAGCCCGCCGGATTGCCAAGCTCGGGCGCTTCTTGGTGTCCTCGCCCACAGAACTCCGCCTGCCGCAGGTATAGGCTGGGGCGTTACGGTCCAACGGAGACGACCTTGGAGACCAATACGCTGAAAGCGAGGATCGAGAATGCAGCGCCGCGCCACCTATCCATGGTGCGCGGCTTCCACCTGGCCGATCTGTTCACCCTGGCCAACGCAGCCTGCGGCGTGGCGGGCGTCCTCTTTGCGATGTTGTTCGTCGAGAGCGGATGGACGCGGCATTTCCTCTGGGCGGCCGCGATGGGTCCCGCCGCCTTCGCCTTCGACGTGCTCGACGGCCGGATCGCCCGCGCGCGCCACACCAATTCCGCATTCGGGCGCGAGCTCGATTCGCTGGCCGACGTCATCTCGTTCGGCGTCGCCCCGGCGGCACTCGCATTTGCGGCCGGCATCAAGGGCGGCTGGGACGCGGCGGCACTGCTCTATTTCGTCTGTTGCGGCGTGAGCCGCCTTGCGCGCTACAACGTCACCGCGGAAAGCCTGTCGGGCGACAGCGGCAAGGTCAGGTATTTCGAAGGCACCCCGATCCCGACCAGCGTCGCGCTCACCGGCCTCCTCGCATTCGCAGCCTGGGACGGCCGGCTGGGCGATGCGCTGTACGGCGGCGCGTGGATGCTCGGGCCGTGGCAGCTGCACCCGCTCGCGCTGCTGTTCGTGCTCTCGGGCACGCTGATGATCAGCAAGACGCTGCGCATTCCGAAGTTCTGAGATTTAGCGCGCGCTGAGCCGATGAATGATTGCGGCCTGAGCCTCTTTGTAATACAATAAAAACGGATGTGTATTACACTTGGATCCGGCCATGACTCTGACCGTTCGTCTGCCCAATCGGGTCGAGCAGGACCTTGCCGAATATTGCGTCACGCATGGAGTGAGCAAGAGCGAGGCTGTCAAGCGTGCGCTCGAGGAACTGCTGCGTGCTCCGGAAGGTGACGACCGGAAACACCCTTTCATCGGCTGTGACCAAGGCGACGGGTCGGATGTTTCCGGCACCATCAAGGCGGCGTTGCGCGCCCGCTTTCGAAAAAGCCGCTGATGGCGGCTGTTATTGCCGACAGCGGATTCCTCGTGGCTTTGGGAATTCGGCGCGATCCTCGGCATGAGGCGGCGAAGTCCTTTCTCTCCGGTTACAAGGGCGAGATCATCGTTCCCTCACCGGTGGTGGTCGAGTCCTGCTTCTTCTTTTCCACCGCTGCCAGGATTTCGCTCCTGGACTGGCTCGGGAAAGGGCCCGCGAAGGTCGCCGAATTGCCGCCGCAAGCATACGCGGAGATCGGAGCGATCCTGATGCGCTATGCATCCCTGGACCTCGATTTTGCGGATGCGGCGATTGTCTGGCTGGCGGACAAGATCAAATGTCGTGGAGTTCTTACGGTGGATATGCGCGACTTTGGGGTGTACCGGTTGAAGGGCGGGAAGAAGTTTGAGATTGTGAAGTGGCTCGGCTGAAGCAAGCTGCGCTAATCGCCAAATTGACTCGGAACCACTTGGAAAGGAGCACCCATTGCAAACCCTGTCCGAACTCGATACCCCCGCCCTGCTGCTCGAGCGCGGCAAGGTCGAAGCCAACGCAACACACATGCGCTCGCACATTGCGTCGCTCGGCTCGAAGCTGCGCCTGCACGTGAAGACCGCGAAATCCCTCGAAGTCACGCGCCTCGTGCAGGGCGACGTTCCAGGCCCGATCACGGTGTCCACCCTGAAGGAGGCGGAAGAATTCGCGGCCCACGGATACCGCGACATCCTCTACGGCGTGGCTTTCGCGCCCGCCAAGCTCGCCCGCGCGCTGGCGCTGGTGACGAGCGGCGTGCATCTTGCGATCGTGCTCGACAGCCTCGAGACCGCACAGGCAATCGCCGCCGCTGTCGGATCCGGCGATTGCATCCTGCCGGTATTGATCGAGATCGACTGCGACGGCCATCGCGCGGGTCTCAAGCCGGACAGCCCCGAAATCGTCGAAATCGCGCGCGCGCTTGGATCGAGCCGGGCCAAAGTCGCCGGGGTCATGACCCACGCGGGCGGCTCGTACGACTGTCGCAGCATCGAAGCGATCCGTGCGATTGCGGGCAGCGAGCGCGACGCCGTGGTGCGCGCGGCGCGGCGCCTGCGCGAAGCGGGATTCGAAGTCTCAGTGGTCAGCGTGGGCTCCACGCCCACGGCCACCTATGGCGAAGACCTTGCCGGCGTGACCGAAGTGCGCGCGGGCGTTTTCGTGTTCTTCGATCTCGTCATGGCCGGCATCGGCGTGTGCCGCGTCGAGGACATCGCGCTGTCGGTGCTCGGCACGGTGATCGGCCATCAGCGCGAAAAAGGCTGGACGCTGATCGATGCCGGGTGGATGGCGCTGTCGCGCGACCGCGGCACCGCGAAGCAGCCGGTGGACCAGGGCTACGGGATCGTCTGCGATGCGGCGGGCCGCCCCATTGCCGACTTGATCGTCTCGGACGCGAGCCAGGAGCACGGCATCATCAGCCACCGCAGCAGGGACCCCGCGCGCATGCCCGAGCTCCCCGTCGGCACCCGGGTGCGCATCCTGCCCAACCACGCTTGCGCAACGGCGGCCCAGTACGATCGCTATCGCGTGCTCGATGGCACGGATCGCATCGAGGCCACGTGGGCGCGCTTCTCGGGCTGGTAACATCGGCGGGATTCCCCAACCGATTTCAAAGGAACACGCCATGGACGGAAAAGCCCGCGGTAAAGCCAATTACATTTTCACCGTCAGCATGGACGTCGATGCCGACAAGGAAGCGATCTTCAACGAGGTGTACGACACCGAGCACATCCCGCTGATCCTGAAAGTGCCGGGCGTGGTTTCCGCGAAGCGCTACAAGATGGGGCCGCTCACGATGATCCTCGGCGGCGAGAAGAAGACCATCGTCATGGAGAACGAGCCGGCCTACCTGGCGATCTACGAGCTCGAATCCCCCGACGTGCTGGTGAGCGAGGGCTGGGCGAAAGCCGTGGACTCGGGGCGCTGGCCGACGCACGTGCGGCCGTTCACGAAAAACCGCCGCCACGTGATGCGCAAGACAATCGGCTGAACTGCGCGGCTGAACTGCGCGCCCGGCGTATCAGGCAGGCGACAGGCGCACGACGGCCATGCGCGCGTCGCCTGCGCCGGCAACGACCTCGCAATGCCCTCCAGCCGGGGCATCGAGCAGTACGGCTTCATGCGGGGCGAGCGCCACCGCCTCGCCGGTCACCCGCGCGATGCCGGTCAGCAAAACCGCGACAAGTGTCTCTCCGGGCGGCTGCTCGCAGTAAAGCGAACCTGTCCAGTGCGGGATGGTTATCTTCGCCGTCGCCTTGCCGCGCCGGGTCATGACGTTGAAAACATGCACGGGATCCCCCAGCATGCGGCAGTTGGTCTGCCAGTCGCCGCTGAATGCAAACGGCACGAAAGGCCTGTCGACCGCGAGGCGCAGATCCACGCCGGAGATCACGTCGATGCAATGCAGCTCGACCCCGCCGCCGGAGAGCAGCATGAACTGGCGGTCCATCCCGGGCAGGTTCGAGAACGGGCAGTCGAAGCCGAATTCCGTTGTACCGACCTGCCAGTTCACGGTGGCGTAGCCCGCGGCCCGGGGTTCGGAGGCGATCACGTGCGAAACGCCGAGGCCGTTTTTCCAGGCGAGCTTGGCAAACTCGCCGGTGCGCAG
>JANMXB010000628.1:0-8382 GCA_031380765.1 Pseudomonadota bacterium
CGCGGTCGTCTTGTTCGCGGTCGTCTTGTTCGCGGGCGCCTTGTTCGCGGTCGCCTTGTTCGCGGTCGCCTTGTTCATGGAGCTGACCTCAGGGGTGGGACTCGGGGGAGTGCAATGGTAGCGCAGACCGGCGCTTGCAGCCCGCCGCGCGCGCCATTTCAGTCCTTCGTTTTACCACTCCCGTCGGGCTTGGCCCAGAGCGGTTTGCGCTTTTCGAGGAAAGACCGGATGCCTTCGCGCGCCTCCGCCCCTGCGCGTGCCTCGGCAAGCACGCCGGCGGTTTGCGCACCGAGCTTCGGGGTAATGGCAGCCTTGCCGACGTGCATGAGGAGTTTCTTGGTGCTTGCCAGTGCGTGCGGCCCGGCCTGCGCCAACTGTGAGACAAGCTTGCCAATGTACGCGTCGAGCTCGCTCAGCGGAACGCACTCGTGCACGAATCCAAGCCGCAGCGCCTCGCGCACCGGCAAACGCTCGCCCGTGAGCATGTAGCGCCGGGCCTGCGGTTCGCCCATGGCACGCACGAGGTAAGGGCTGATCATCGCCGGCACGAGTCCGATCCTCGTCTCCGGCAGGCAGAAATGCGCTTCCTCGGAAGCCACGATCAGGTCGCTCGCCGCGACCAGCCCCATCCCGCCGGCGAATGCCGCGCCGTGTACGCGAGCTATGACCGGTTTCGGGTAGGCGTGGATGCGGTAAAGGAGCTTTGCGAACCGGCCAGCGTCGCTTTTCGCCTTCGATCGGGTGAATTTCGCAGCCGCTTCCATGCGCCCGAGGTCTCCGCCGGCGCAGAACGCCGGGCCACGGCCGGCGAGCACCACGACCCGCGCGGAAACATCGGCTTCGAGCGCATCGAGCGCTTCGCCAAGCGCACCGGTGAGTTCCTCGTTCAGTGCGTTGCGCACGTCCGGGCGGTTCAGCCACAGCCATGCCGCCGCGCCAAGGCGTTCGATCTCGAGAACGGCCATGGTGCTATCCCAGTTGCAGGCGCTGGCGCGCCGGCAGCGACAGGTTCTGCGGGAGCGGGGGCAATGACACTAGGCGAGCACTCCGCCTTCGGCCGCGAGGTCGCGCAATAGCTTGGGCGGCGCGAAGCGCTCGCCGTATTTCTTCGCCAGCGCGTCGGCGCGCGCAACGAACTTCGCCGACCCGATGTTGTTCACGTACTGCAGCGCTCCCCCGGTCCAAGCCGGAAATCCGATGCCGAAAATCGAGCCGATGTTGCCGTCGCCCACATTCGTGAGCACGCCCTCTTCAAGGCAACGCGCTGTTTCGATCGCCTGGCGGTAAAGGATGCGCTCCTTGAGTTCCTCGAAGTCGTATGTGCCGCCGGGCTTCGCGAAGATCTTCGCCAGTTCCGGCCAGAGGAATTTCCTGCCTTCCTTCGGATATTCGTAAAAGCCGCCGCCCGCCGCGCGTCCCGGCCGGTTGAACTCCCTCACCATGCGCACGACGACGTCCTGGCCTGGCGCTGGAAAGTACTTTTTGCCTTCGGCTTCCATGTCGGCTTTCGTCTGCTCCATCACATGCAGCGAGAGCGACATCGACGTCTGGTCGATCACCTCGAGCGGCCCGACCGGCATGCCCGCAAGGCGCCCCGCGCTCTCGACCACCGCCGGCGGGATGCCTTCGGCGAGCATCGAGCAGCCTTCCATGACGAAAGTACCGAACGTACGGCTGGTGTAGAAGCCGCGCGAGTCGTTCACCACGATCGGCGTCTTGGAAATCGCGAGCACGTAGTCGTAAGCGCGCGCCACCGTTTCGGGCGAAGTCTTCTCGCCCTTGATGATCTCCACCAGCGGCATTTTGTCCACCGGGGAGAAGAAATGCAGGCCGATGAAGTTCTCCGGCTTCGCGGACGCTTTTGCCAGCCCCGTGATCGGCAGCGTGGATGTGTTGGAGGCAAAGACTCCGCCGGGCAGGAGTTTCGGCTCGGACTCCTTGGTGACCTGCGCCTTGAGGTCGCGCTTTTCGAAAACCGCTTCGATGATGAGATCGCAGCCGGCGAGGTCGTCGACGCTTGCCGTGGGCTGGATCAGGTTGAGCGGATCGAGGCTCGCCTTCCTCTTCGTAAGGACAGTCTCCGTATAGCTCCGGCCTTTCTGCGCGGCTTCGATCGAGACGTCCTTGAGCACGCAGGGGATGCCGCGAGTCGCGGTGGCATAAGCGATGCCGCCTCCCATCATCCCCGCGCCAAGGATGCCGACTTTCGCGGGCTTCCACCTGGGTACGTCCTTTGGCCGCGATGCACCGCTGCGAATGGCAGTCAGGTTGAAGAAGAACGCGGTAATCATGTTCTTCGCGACCTGTCCGACCGCGATTTTCGCCAGGTACCGGGATTCGATGCGCATCGCGGTATCGAAGTCGACGTACGCGCCCTCGACCATGGCCGACAGGATCGCTTCCGGGGCCGGGTAGAGACCGCGGGTTTTCTCGGTAAGCATCGCGGGCGCCACGGCGAGCATTTGCGACACCGCCGGGGAATTCGGGTTGCCGCCGGGCATGCGGTAATCCTTTGCGTCCCAGGGCTGCACCGGCGATGGGTTGGCTTTGATCCACTCACGCGCCATAGCCATCGCACCGGCCGCATCCTTGGCAAGGCCCTGGAGCAAGCCGAGCTTGGCCGCATCGGCCGGCTTCATGAGTTTGCCTTCGATGAGATAGGGGAACGCGGCTTGCAGCCCGAGGATGCGCGTCAGCTTGGTGAGGCCGCCCGCGCCGGGAAGGAGGCCCAGCGTGACCTCGGGGAATCCGAGCTGGATCTTTGGATCATCGACGCAGATCCGGCAATGCGCAGCCAGCGCTATTTCAAATCCGCCGCCCAGCGCAGTGCCCGCAATCGCGGCGACGACTGGTTTGGCGAGCTTTTCCAGCTTGCGGAAGTCGGCCTTGATCGCCTCGATCTCGTGGAACATCCGCGGCGCCTCGGCCGCGGAGAGCTTCATCACGTCTTTCAGCTCGGCACCGGCGAAAAAGGTTTTCTTGGCCGACGCAAGGATCACGCCGTCGTAGGATTCCTTCTCTTTCTCCAGCCGCGCGACATTCTCCGTGAAGGCTTTCTTCCACGCCTCGGACATCGTGTTGACCGAGCCCTCGGGTGCATCGAAGGTGAGCGTGACGACGCGGTCCGCCCCCAACTCATACCGGATCGGCCACATCAGACTCTTTCGACGATGGTCGCGATGCCCATGCCCCCGCCGACGCACAGCGTGGCCAGGCCGTAGCGCAGCTTGCGGCGCTCGAGCTCGTCGATCAGCGTGCCGATGATCATCGCGCCGGTCGCGCCCAGCGGATGGCCCATGGCGATCGAGCCGCCGTTGACATTGACCTTCTCCTCCGGCACGCCCATTTCCTTCATGAATTTCATCGGTACGACGGCGAACGCTTCGTTGATTTCAAACAGGTCGATCTGGTCGATGGTCAGGCCGGCCTTGGCCAGCGCCTTCCTCGCGGCCGGCATTGGCCCCGTGAGCATGATCGTGGGGTCGGCGCCGGAGAGCGCGGTAGCCACGACACGGGCGCGAGGCGTAAGCCCAAGCTCGCGGCCCTTGGCCTCGGACCCGATCAGTACGGCGGCGGCACCGTCCACGATGCCTGAGCTGTTGCCCGCCGTGTGCACGTGGCGGATGCGCTCGACCTGCGGATAGCGCCGCAGCGCGACCGAGTCATACCCCATGGCACCCATTGCCTCGAACGAAATCCTGAGCGACGCGAGCCCTTCCATGGTGGTGTGGGCCTTGATGAACTCGTCCTCGCCGAGGATCACCTCGCCGATGCCGTCGGTGACCGGGACCACGGAGTTCTTGAACAGTCCTGCCTCGCGCGCCTTTGCGGCTTTCTTCTGCGATCCCAGCGCGAACCGGTCGACGTCCTCACGCGAGAATTCCTCGATCGTCGCGATCAGGTCGGCGCCGATGCCCTGCGGTATGAATTGGGTGTCGAGGGCGGTTTGAGGGTCGCAGGCCCAGGCACCGCGGTCGGTGCCCAGCGGAACGCGCGACATCGACTCCACGCCCCCCGCAACCACGAGGTCTTCCCAGTCGGAGCGCACTTTCTGCGCGGCCATGTTTACCGCTTCGAGCCCGGAAGCGCAGAAGCGATTGAGCTGCACCCCCGAAGCGCGGAAATCCCAGCCGGCCGCGAGCGCCGCCGTCTTCGCGATGCACGAGCCCTGCTCGCCCACCGGCGTGACGCAGCCCATCACGACGTCATCGACCTGGGAGGTATCCAGGTCATGGCGCGCCTGCAGCTCGCGCAGGATGCCGCTCAGCAGAGAAATCGGCTTGACCTCATGCAGCGAACCGTCCTTCTTGCCCTTGCCGCGGGGCGTGCGCAGCGCGCAATAGATGAATGCTTCGGCCATGACTGTCTCCTTTGCCGGCTTGACGTTGCTTCGCTGACGTTACTTCTCTCGGTTATTTCTGCTCGCCCAGGCCGATGGACCTGGAGATGACTTCCTTCATGATTTCGTTGGTGCCGCCGTAGATGCGCGCGACCCGCGCGTCCACGTAGGCGCGCGCGATCGGGAATTCCCACATGAACCCGTAGCCGCCGTGCAGTTGCAGGCACTCGTCGATGATCTTGCCCTCCAGGTCGCTGACCCAGTACTTGGCCATCGCCGCGGTCGCGGCGTCGAGCTTGCCCTCGAGCAGGAGTTCGATGCACTTGTCAACGAAGACCCGCGCCACCTGCACCTGCGTCGCGGCTTCAGCCAGCTTGAAGCGCGTGTTCTGGAAGCTCGCAACGGGTTTTCCGAAAGCCTTCCGCTCTCGCACATAGTCCATCGTCCAGCCGATGGCGGCCTCGGTCTTGGCCACCGCGCTGAGCGCGATCTGCATGCGCTCCCAGGGCAGCTCCTGCATCAGGTAGATGAAACCGTTGCCTTCCTCGCCGAGGAGGTTTTCCGCCGGCACTTCGACGTTGTCGAAGAAAAGCTCCGCCGTGTCCTGGCCCTTGAGGCCCATCTTTTTCAGCCGCCTGCCTTTGGTGAACCCTTTCATCGTCGTGTCGACCACGACCAGGCTGGTCCCCTTGGCGCCCTTGGTCGGGTCGGTCTTGGCCACGACAATGACGAGGTCCGCGTTCCAGCCGTTGGTGATGAAGGTCTTCGAGCCGTTGACGACATAGTGGCCGCCCTTCCTGGCCGCGGTGGTCTTCACCGACTGCAGGTCCGAGCCGGTGCCCGGCTCGGTCATCGCGATCGCGCCGATCAGCTCGCCCGCGGCCATTTTCGGCAGGTACTTTTTCTTGAGCGTGTCGCTGCCATACCGATTCAGGTAAGGCGCCACGATCTCCGAGTGCAGGCTGAACCCGATCGAGGAATTGTTCGCGCGCGCCTGTTCTTCCATGAGGATGACGCTGTAGCGCCTGTCGGCCCCGGAGCCGCCGTATTCCTCGGGCATAGTCGGGCACAGGAAGCCGTTGGCGCCGGCCTTTTTCCACACGTCGCGGTCGACGTAGCCCTGCTCCTGCCAGCGCTCGTCGTTGGGCTTGACTTCCTCGTCCATGAAGCGGCGGACGCTGTCGCGGAAGGTTTCGTGCTCGGGCGAGAAAAGGGTGCGCGGGATCATGGCGGGGCGCTCGCGAGTTTGATCGATCGTGCCGGGGTTTGACGAATGATAGTGCATTGGGGGAGACTCACCAAGCAACTGCTTTGTCTGATGAAAACACCAGCTTCCCACCCGTTTCAAACAGTGTTTCGCCCCGGACTTTTCGCGGGCAGGACGGCCATCGTCACCGGAGGCGGCTCGGGCATCGGACGCTGCATTGCGCACGAGCTTGCAGCGCTGGGAGCGCGCGTTGCGCTGGTCGGCCGCAAGCTCGAGAAACTGGAAACCGTTGCGCGCGAAATTGCGGACGCCGGCGGCGCCTCGACCTGCCACAGCTGCGACATCCGCGAGGAAGAGCGCGTGCGTGAGATCGTGGCCGCGATCGTCGCCGAATTCGGGCACATCGACTGCCTCGTCAACAATGCCGGCGGCCAGTATGCGGCGCCGCTCGAATCCATCTCCGCCAAAGGCTGGGACACGGTCGTGCGCAACAACCTGACCGGCGGTTTCCTCATGGCGCGCGAGTGCTACACGCAGTCGATGAAATCGAACCGGGCGGGCGCGATCGTCAACATCATCGCCGACATGTGGGGCGGCATGCCCGGCATGGGCCATTCGGGCGCGGCGCGCGCCGGCATGCTCAATTTCACCGAGACAGCCTCGCTCGAGTGGGCGCCGGTGCGCGTGAATGCGGTCGCGCCGGGCTGGATCGCGTCGAGCGGCCTGGATCACTATCCCGAGGCGATGGCCGAACATATTCGCGCGCTGCCAAAAAAAGTCCCGCTCGGAAGGCTGGGCACGGAGTCGGAAGTCTCGGCCGCGGTCGTGTTCCTGCTCTCAGCCGCAGCCGCTTTCATCTCGGGCTCGTGCCTGCGCGTGGACGGCGCAGTGCCGAATGCCAAGCGAGTCTGGGATCGCCCCATGGGAAGTGATTCGGTGCGCGGAAAAACCGAGGCTTTCGACGGCTTCCATCTCGCACAACTGCCGAAGATCCTGCGCGACTGATGCCGGCCATCGCCTCGAAGCTCGACCCGTCGGGCGAAGCCTTCCAGCACAATCGCACGCGAATGCTTGCGCTGATCGCACAGCTGCGTTCACTCGAGACGCGCGCCAGCGATGCTTCCGCAAAGGCAAAACCGCTTTTCGACAAGCGCGGCCAGCTCCTGCCGCGGGAGCGGATCGCGCGCCTGCTGGACCCGGGCGCACCCTGGCTCGAGCTTTCGTCGATCGCGGGCTTTTGCCGCGACAACCCGGATCCGGAGAAGTCGATTCCCGGCGGCGGCATGCTTTCCGGAGTCGGCTACGTAAATGGCGTGCGCTCGATTGTGGTGGCGAGCGATTCGGGCATCGATGCCGGCGCAATCCAGGCCATGGGGCGGGAGAAACTGCTGCGCGCCCAGGACCTGTCCTTCGAAAACAAGCTGCCGTTTGTGCATCTCGTGGAATCCGCCGGCGCCAACCTGCTCAGGTACAAGGTCGAAGGCTTCATCCACGGCGGCTCGATCTTCCGCAATCTCGCGCGTCTATCGGCCGCGGGCATTCCGGTGGTCACAGTTGTGCATGGGTCCTCGACAGCGGGGGGAGCCTACATGCCGGGACTCTCCGACTACGTGATCATGGTGCGGGGCCGCGCCAAGGCGTTCCTTGCCGGGCCACCGCTCCTGAAGGCGGCAACCGGCGAGATCGCCACCGATGAAGAGCTCGGCGGCGCAGTGATGCACACACATGTCTCCGGTCTTGGCGAATATCTCGCTGAAGACGACGCCGATGGCATCCGTTACGCGCGCGAAGTGCTTGCGCACCTGGGCTGGAAAACCGCGTCGCTGCCGGGCGGCAAGCCGCCGCGCTATGCCGCCGACGAATTGCTCGGCGTCATGCCGGAGGACTATCGCAAGCCGGTCGACATGCGCGAGGCGATCGCGCGTTTTGTCGACGATTCGGACTTCCTCGACTTCAAGCACGATTACGGCCTCGCCACGGTTTGCGGCCACGCGGCCATCCAGGCAACGCGGGTCGGAATCGTCAGCAACAACGGCCCCCTCGATCCCGCGGGGGCCAACAAGGCCACCCACTTCATCCAGTCCTGCTGCCAGGCCGGCCTGCCGATCCTCTACCTGCAAAACACCACCGGATACATCGTCGGCAAGGCCTCCGAGGAGGCGGGCATGATCAAGCACGGCTCCAAGATGATCCAGGCCGTGTCGAACGCCAATGTGCCGCAGATCACGCTGATGTGCGGCGCGTCCTTCGGTGCGGGCAATTACGGCATGTGCGGGCGGGGATATGCGCCGCGGTTCCTCTTTTCGTGGCCGAACACGCAGACCGCCGTCATGGGCGCGGAACAGGCGGCGCTCACGATGGGAAACGTCATGGAGGCCGGCGCGAGAAGAAAAGGCCAGGAGCCGGATCACGTCGCAATCGACGCCTTGCAGAGAAAGATCATAGAAAATTTCGAAAGCCAGTCGAGCGCCTTCGTCACTTCCAGCCTCATGCTCGACGACGGCATCATCGATCCGCGCGACACACGCAACGTGCTGGGGTTTGCGCTTTCGGTTTGCAGGGATGGGGATGCGAGGAAGCTGAGGCCGGTGCAGTTTGGGGTGGCGCGGCCCTGAGCGCGAGCATTCTCTCCAGAACCGGCGGAGCGACTTTGATTTGCCCATCTCTCATCATTTTGTAAAATTAAGGCGAGCCCGATCGGGCTGGCCAAGAATTTCACAAAATGATGAGATATACGAAAAGCAAGAACGGCGACGCCGTTTAATTCGGCAGGGTCCCTAGGGGCCCCAGGAGACTCATATGCAGTTCACCCAGGAACACGAAGAGATCCGGCGCA
>JANMXB010000652.1:0-5452 GCA_031380765.1 Pseudomonadota bacterium
GCTACACGCCGTCCGCCGGCATCGATCCCCTGCGCGAGGCTGCTGCAAAGTACATGGCTGCGATGCGTGGCGGACTGCCGATCCGTCCCGAGGACGTGGTAGTCGGCGCCGGCGCCAAGCCTTTCATTGCCTACGCGATCCTGTCGGTGACCGACTACGGCGTCGGCGACGAGGTCATCTAACCGAACCCGGGCTTTCCGATCTACGAGTCGCAGATCACGGCCTGCGGCGCGAAGCCGGTGCCGATCCACCTGAAGGAGGCGCGCAACTTTTCCTTCGATCCGGCCGGGCTCGAAAAGCTGATCACGCCGAAGACCAGGCTGCTGATCCTCAACTATCCGCACAACCCGACCGGCGGGTTATTGACCCGCGCCGAGCTCGAGCAGATCGCGGCGATCCTGAAAAAGCATCCGCAGGTCTGGGTGTATGCCGACGAGATCTATTCGCGCCTCACCTTCGAGGGCGCCTTTTTCTCCATTGCGCAGGTGCCCGGCATGTACGAGCGCACAATCATTTCCGACGGCGCGTCGAAAACCTGGGCAATGACCGGCTGGAGGATCGGGTTCATTGCGAATCCGGCGCTCTCCCCGGTATTCACCCGCTGGGTGACGAATACGGATTCGTGCGCATCGCAGATTTCCCAGTGGGCCGCGGTCGAGGCCATCAACGGCCCGCAGGACGCGGCAGAAATGATGAAGAAGAGTTTCCAGGCGCGCCGCGACCTCATCGTGGGACTGCTCAACAAGGTGCCCGGGGTCGCATGCAAGACGCCCGGCGGCGCCTTCTATGTCTGGCCGAACGTGACCGAAGCCTGCCGCATGATCGGTGCGGCGGATTCGGAGGAATTGCGCAAGCGGCTGCTCAACGAGGCGGGCGTGGCGGTGCTGGCCGACATTCACTTTGGCTCGCGCGTGCCGGGCGAGGGCCAGCATGTGCGCTTCTCGTACGCTGCGTCGAACGAAATGATCGAGAAGGGCGTGGCGCGCATGGCGGAGTTCATAAGGAAAAACACCGCCAAGGCGGCGTGAACGCGGGATGAACGCGGTCTGGAAGCCCCCCTCGGTGACCGTGGCCGCGGTCATCGAGCGGGACAGCCGCTTCCTGGTGGTGGAGGAAAACTACGACGGCGCGCGCGTGCTGAACCAGCCGGCCGGCCACCTCGATCCGGGCGAGAGCCTGGTTGCCGCCTGCGCGCGCGAAGTGCTCGAAGAGACTGCGCACCGCTTCACGCCCGAATCCCTGGTCGGCATTTACAGGTGGTACTACGCGCCGCGCGATATCACTTTCATCCGGTTCACCTTTGGCGGACGGCTGGAGGGCGTCGAGCAGGGCCGCGCCCTCGACAAGGAAATCGTCGCTGCGCACTGGTACACGCGCGATGAGCTCGTGGCGAAGGCCGCCATGCACCGCACGCCGCTTGTCATGGCATGCATCGACGACTATCTCGCCGGCAAGCGCTACCCGCTCGGCGTTTTCTCCAGCGCCTTTGCCTGAGCATGGGCGCGCGCATCGTGGTCGGCATGTCCGGCGGGGTCGATTCCTCGGTCGCCGCGCTGATGCTCAAGCGCCAGGGTTACGACGTCGTGGGCCTGTTCATGAAGAACTGGGAAGACGACGACGACGACGAATACTGCTCGACCCGGCAGGACCTGATCGACGCGGCCTCGGCCGCCGACGTGATCGGCGTCGAGCTCGAAGCGGTCAATTTCGCGGCCGAGTACAAGGACCGCGTATTCGCAAGCTTCCTCTCCGAGTATTCCGCCGGCCGCACGCCGAACCCCGACGTGTTGTGCAATGCCGAGATCAAGTTCAAGGCGTTCCTCGACCATGCACTTGACCTGGGCGCGTCGCGCATCGCCACAGGGCACTACGCCCGGGTTCGCGAGACCGTCGTGGATCGCGACGAAGGCGTGAGCCGGTTCGACCTCCTGCGCGGCGCGGATCCGGCCAAGGACCAGAGCTATTTCCTCCACCGTCTCAACCAGGCGCAGCTCTCGAGGGTCGCGTTCCCGATCGGCCACCTCGCGAAGACCGAGGTGCGCAGCATTGCAGCCGAAGCGCGCCTGCCCAACCACGCCAAAAAGGATTCCACCGGGATCTGCTTCATCGGCGAGCGGCCGTTCCGCGAATTCCTCAATCGCTACCTGCCGAAGGAGCCGGGACCGATCCGAACCCCGGACGGCAGGACGGTCGGCCAGCACATCGGCCTGGCGTTCTACACGATCGGGCAGAGGAAGGGCATCGGCATCGGCGGCAAGCGGGGAGGCGACGGGAATGCGTGGTATGTGGCTGAGAAGGACCTCGCCGAGAACGCCCTCATCGTCGTGCAGGGGCACGACGACCCATTGCTGTTCAAGCGACACCTTTCGGCGGTCGATGCGACTTGGATCAGCGGCGACCTGCCAACGGAGGGCTCGGTGCATACGGCCCGGAGCCGCTACCGGCAGGCCGATTCGACCTGCCAGGTCACGCGCGCCGAGGACGACGAGCTGTCGCTCGAATTCTCCGAGCCGCACTGGGCGGTGACTCCGGGACAATCGGTCGTGCTGTACGACGGCGAGGTCTGCCTGGGCGGCGGAATCATTGCCTAGGCAACCCATGACTTGTATTTTGGTGTTGGAACTCAAGGCCTGTAGCGGCTCTTATGACAAGCGTGTAGTGCGATCGCGCAACCGAAAAGGCGGAGAATACAATGACGATGATCGAGCATGCCACGGCAAAATTGGCCGCCGCAGGACTCCTGCTTGCAATGGCATTGGGCACTGCGCAGGCCCAGCCGATCCCTCAGGCGACCCGGGAGTACGTGCGGCTCGATACACCTCAGCCGGTCGCGAGCGGCGACAGGATCGAGGTCGTCGAGTTTTTCTACTACGGTTGCCCGGTGTGTTACGAGCTCGAGCCGGTCCTTTCACGCTGGGCGGTGAAGGCACCGGCCGATGTCGTATTGCGGCGCGTGCCCGCGCTGGCGTCGGCCAGTTGGGAGAACTTCGCCAGGCTGTTCTATTCACTCGAGTCCATGGACGAATTGGGGCGGCTGCACTGGCCTGTCTATGACAATTTTCATTTCGAGGATCTCAGCCTCAATGAAGAGCCTGTGATGGCCGAGTGGGTGGTGCGCAATGGCATCGACAAGGACAAGTTCATCAACGCGTACCACTCGCCTGCAATCCGCGCCAAAGTAGAAGCGGCGCGTGAAATGGTCCGGCGCTACCAGGTCAAAGGCGTGCCGAGCTTCGTCGTCGACGGCAAATTTCTGACTTCGGCGAACATGGCGGGTGGAGTGACAGCGCTGATGCCGGTGGTCGACAGGTTGATTGAGCTTGCGCGCAAGGAACGTGCGCGATAATCGATTTTCGTTCCGACCGGGCCGGGAGATGCGTTCAATTGCGTTCGCGTTCGCCTGCGCGGTCCTGGCCGCGGGCGTTCAGGCGACGCACGCGGCGCAACCGGAACGCTTCGCGGACGAGGACCGCGACTGGGGCGTCGCACCGGTTGCAACCCTGCGGCAGCCGCCCTACCACGCGCCTACGCCGCTCGAAATCCCGGGCGCCCGGGTCGTGCATACGGTCGAATTGAGGGCGATGACCTTGGGAGCCCGCCCGCCGGTGCTGATTGACGTGCTGTCCGGCGAAGGCCACGAGACCCTTGCCGGCGCAGTCTGGCTCGGCGGGGCCGGACGCGGGGACAGTTTCAGCGACCTCGTGCAGTCCGACCTGGATCCGCTCCTGCTGCGGCTGGCCTCGGGGGACCGCGCCAGGCCGCTGGTGTTCTTCTGCGCCAGCTCGCAGTGCTGGCTGTCCTATAACGCTGCTTTGCGGGCGGTGGCGGCCGGACACACCAGTGTCTATTGGTATCGCGGAGGCATCGACGCCTGGGCCGAAGCACAGCTGCCTCTCGCGACCACAGTAGCCGATCCGTGAAATGGTCCGATTGGACTGTAGGGAAATCTCGATCGGACGGTATACTGACTGACAGATAAACAAAGAATATCAAGCAGGTTAGCTGACTTTCTGGGGGGAGTTTGGGAAGTACACGCGCGCAAAAAGTGGGGTGGATCCTCGGGATGGCCTTGGCCGTTTTCGGCACTCCGGCCGCCTTCCCCCAAGACGAGCGATTCAACATCGTCCGCTTCCAGGTCGAGGGCAATACGCTGCTCCCGGAGCCGGAAGTCCAGGCCCTCCTCGCACCGCTGTCCGGTCCGGGACGGATCTACGGCGACATCCAGAAAGCGCTCGAAGCGCTGGAGCAGGCCTACCGCAAGCTGGGCTACAGCACGGTCCAGGTCTACGTCCCCGAGCAGGAACTGACCAGCGGCGTGGTGCGGCTCGTAGTGACCGAGGGGGTCGTCGGAAAAGTCATCGTCAGCGGCAACAAGCGATTTGATACCGCCAATGTTCTCGCGGGCTTGCCGGCGCTGAAAGCGGGCAGGGTGCCCAACCTGCGCGAGCTCTCGCAGAACATCCAGCTGTCGAACGAAAATCCGGCCAAGCAGATCGAGGTCGTGCTCGGCGTTGGCGAGGAAGAAGGCAAAGTGGACGCCAAGGTCACGGTGACCGAGGAGGATCCGCACCGGGTGTTCGTGACTGCGGACAACACCGGCACCGTCGCCACGGGGAGGCTGCGCACGGGAATCGCCTACCAGAACGCGAACATGTTCAACCGCGACCAGACCTTAACACTGGCCTACACCACCTCGCCGGACAGCCCCAAAGGGGTCAAGGTGGATATCTTCAGCGTGGGCTACCGGATTCCGCTTTACGGGATCGGCGACAGCATCGACATCATCTACGGCAACTCGAGCGTGAACACGCCGAGCTCTTCGCCCACGCTTGGTGGCGCGCTCGGCATTGTCGGCAAAGGAGATGTATTCGGCTTGCGCCTCAATCACTATTTCGCGCGCCAGGGCGAGTATTCCAGCAAGCTGATCTTTGGCCTCGACTACAAGTACATCAATTCGCGCTGCAACAGCGCAGGGGTGCCTGCGGGCATCGACCCCCCGACCCCGCCAATCGCGAGCTGCGTGCCTTATACCTCCCGCCCGCTGAGCGTTACCTATACGGGTCAGAAAGTCGGTGCCGGCGAAGCGCTCGAATACAGCGCGGGCCTCGCCCACAACTGGGCGTTGGGGTCTCAGTACACCAACGTGAATGGATCCACCGACCGCTATTCGTACCTGACTTCCGGCAATCGCCAGACCCGCGACGGCTTCGCCATCGCGAGGATGGGCGGCAGCTACGTAAAGGCGTTTGGTGAGGACTGGCAGATGCGCATTGCGGTAAGTACCCAGTTTGCGGGCAATCCGATGGTTTCCGCGGAGCAATTCGGCCTCGCCGGCTCGACCGCCGTGCGTGGATTCAGCGAGCGCGCAGTGGCGGCGGACAGCGGGTTTCTTGCCATTACCGAAATCTACGCGCCCGAACTGGCCAAGGAGTTCGGGATCGAAGGCAGTTTC
>JANMXB010000709.1:0-2115 GCA_031380765.1 Pseudomonadota bacterium
GCTGCCGGCCATCGAGTACGACCCGGAGCAGACGCTGCCTGGCCTGACCAGCCATAAGGAGCCGGCGCGATGGGTGTCGGCCGTGGCCTACCCGCTCAAAGACCGGGAGGGAAAAGTCACGGAGGTGGTGCTGATCCACAACGACATCACCGGGCAAAAGCGCGCCGATGCCGATCTGCGCGCAAGCGAGGAGAAGTTGCGCCTGCTCGCCGACACGATCCCGCAACTGGCCTGGATGGCGCGGCCCGACGGGCATATCTTCTGGTACAACCGGCGCTGGTACGAATACACCGGCACCACGCATGAAGAGATGGAGGGCTGGGGCTGGCAGTCGGTCCACGACCCTGCCGTGCTGCCCGACGTCCTGGATCGGTGGAACGCTTCCATCGCCCGCGGCGAGCCCTTTGACATGGTGTTCCCGCTCAAGGGCGCCGACGGCCTGTTCCGGCCCTTTCTCACCAGGGTGAACGCGTTACGCGACGCGGCGGGCGCCATTGTGTATTGGTTCGGCACGAACACCGACATCAGTGAAATCAAACGCATGGAACAAGCGCTGCGCCAAGCCGACCGGCGCAAGGACGAGTTCCTGGCCACGCTCGCGCACGAGCTGAGAAACCCCCTCGCGCCGATCCGCAATTGCCTGCAGATCCTGAAGATGCCGCGCGTGGATGCCGCGACGGCCCAGCAGACCCGCGGCGTGATGGAGCGCCAGGTCCACCACCTGATCCGGCTGGTGGACGACCTGCTCGATGTCTCCCGCGTCATGCGCGGCAAGATCGCGCTCAGGAAGGAGCGGGTGGAACTGGCGACGATCGTCGCGCGCGCGATCGAGATCGCCCAGCCGCTCATCGAGGCGCGGGGCCACCAGCTTACGGTTTCGCTTGCGGACGAATCGCTGCCGGTGCACGCCGATCCGGTTCGCCTCGCGCAGGTGGTCGGCAACCTGCTGACCAATGCGGCCAAGTACACCGAATCCAGCGGAAGCATCGGAGTTACCGCATGGCGCGAAAACGGCAAGGCAGTGTTGAGGGTCGAGGACAATGGCATCGGCATCGCAGCGGACGTGATGCCGCATGTTTTCGAGTTGTTCGTCCAGGCCGATTCTGCCGCCACGCGCTCCCAGGGCGGGCTGGGGATCGGGCTCACGCTCGCAAAAACGCTTGTCGAGATGCATGAGGGGACGATCGAGGCGGGCAGCAAAGGGCTTGGCGAGGGTTCCGCGTTCACAGTCCGGCTGCCGGCGCTAGCGCAAACCCGCGCGGAGCCGGCAGTGCCGGACAAGCCGGAGCACGGCCCGTCGCCCTCCGGACATCGCGTTCTGGTGGTCGACGACAACGAAGATGCGGCCGAAAGCCTCGCAATCCTGCTTCGCCTCGAGGGCCACGAAGTTCACGTCGCGCTCGACGGCGCCTCCGCGCTCGAGAAGGCGAGGGCTCTTCGTCCGGCGCTGGTCTTTCTCGATATCGGAATGCCGGTGATGGACGGTTACGAAGTGGCCCGCCGGCTGCGCACCCTGCCCGGCCTGGAGAAAACCGTGCTCGCGGCGTTGAGCGGATGGGGCCAGGAGGAAGATCGCCGGCGCTCAGCCGCCGCGGGCTTCGATCGCCATCTCGTCAAGCCTCCCGAGCCGCGGGAGGTGCAGAACCTGCTGGCCAGTCTCGCCGTTTAGCTGACGGTGAGCCGCCTTGCCCCGTTTCGATCGATGATCCCGGGGGGAACGATCAGGAGAAGCGGTCCGGGCTCGCGGCGACCGAAGCGATCTCGAACCGGTCGAGGGAATCGTCCCAGTCGGCGTCATCCATGGCGCGCGCGCTGTCCGAAGCGGCCCAGCGCTCGAGCAGGCGTTTTTCCTCGCTGCCCCGGTCGATCAGGGTCATTGCGACGTGTGCCTGGCCAAATGCCTTGCTGGTCGTTCTGTGAGTACGCATTTTCGATCTCCCCTTGTGGTGTTCTCGATTCGGTAAACCATCGTGGCCTCGGAATCCCGGGGAGTCTGTTCGTCACCGCACCCTTGGAGGGCGCC
Source organism: Pseudomonadota bacterium (assembly GCA_031380765.1). Lineage (GTDB taxonomy): Bacteria > Pseudomonadota > Gammaproteobacteria > Burkholderiales > SG8-39 > SZAS-79. The sequence continues at coordinate 2,024 of JANMXB010000709.1, forward strand.
TGGGCTTGTCCCGCTTGGGCAACGAATCGAGGATCTCCTTCAACCTGGAGAGTTCGAGCGGCTTCACCAGGTGAAAATCGATGCCTGCAGCC
>JANMXB010000743.1:0-12746 GCA_031380765.1 Pseudomonadota bacterium
TTGTCGCCGATCCAGTCGTGGAAATTGATGCTGCCCTGGGTGGTTTTGGCCGTGAAATCGGGGGCCGTATCGTTGATTCGCAATGACATGATCGCTCCTTGTTGCTTTGGGATGTGCGGCGGGAGGTCGCGATGCCATTCTAGCAAAAACAAGCACCTCCCTCGCGCGCCTGCGCGCTGCAGTATGGCTACAATACCCATGCGTAACTTGCATATTTCGCGGAGGAATCAGCGTGCCGAAATCCGAAATCCTGGGCTTGTCCAAGCAGCGCCTTGCGCGCATCGCCTCGGCTTTGCGTTCCGACGTAGACGCCGGCACGATTCCGGGCGCCGTCGCGCTGATCGTGCGCCGCGGCGAGCTCGAATACCTCGAGGCGTTCGGCTACCGCGACCGCGAGAAGAAACTGCCGATGGCGGTGGACTCGATTTTCCGCATCGCCTCGATGACCAAGCCCCTCGTGTCGGTGTCGATCATGATGCTGGCCGAAGAGGGTCTGATCCGTCTGGTCAACCCGGTGTCCACCTACCTGCCCGAGATGAAGAACGTGCAGGTCGGCGTGGAGAAAACCGACGCCGCCGGCAACCGCACGCTGGTGCTCGAGCCCGTGCGGCGCGAGATGACGGTGCAGGACCTGCTGCGCCATACCTCCGGCCTCACGTACGGCCAGTTCGGGGAGTCCCTGGTCAAGCAGGCCTACCGCGCCGCCAACGTGTTCGATCCGAACCAGACCACCGCCGGGTTCGTCACCAAGCTCTCCAGGCTGCCGCTCGCGAACCAGCCGGGCGAAGTGTGGGACTACAGCATGTCCACCGACGTGCTGGGGCGCATCGTCGAGGTGGTGTCGGGCATGGACCTCGATCGCTTCATCTCGGCGCGCATCACCGGGCCGCTCGACATGCGCGACACCGGCTTCATGGTGCCGCAGGAAAACGCCGGCCGCATCGCCGAGGCGCAGATCGATCCGAAAACCGGCGAGCGGCCGCCCATGTCGCGCACGCTCACCACGCGGCCGAGCTTCCTTTCCGGCGGCGGCGGCATGGTGTCGACCGCGCCGGACTACCGGCGGTTTGCCCAGATGCTGCTCAACGGCGGCACGCTCGAAGGCGTGCGCATCGTCTCGAGGAAAACGGTCGAGTTCATGTCCAGCGACCATCTACCGCCGGGCGTCTCCTTCAGCACCACCACGAGAGCCCAGTTCGAGGAGTCGGCGCCGATCCCGGAGTTCGGCCAGGGCTTCGGCCTGGGTTTTTGCGTGAGGAAGGAAGCCGGCCGGAACCCGTCGCCGGGGTCGGTCGGCGACTTCTACTGGTCAGGCGTGCACGGAACGTATATCTGGATCGACCCGCAGGAGCAGCTCATCGGCATCCTGATGCTGTGCGCGCCGGATTTGCGCCGCCACTACCGGGCGCTGATGCGCCAGCTGACCTACCAGGCAATAGGGGACTGACTGCGGCAGCCTGGCCGGGGTTTACTTGCGAAAGAGGTGCTCGGGACCCCCGCTGCCCACGGTTCTTTCGTAAACGCCGTCGCCGTTCTTCTTGTACTTGGTCATGCCGGAGCGTTTGACCGCGGCGTCCGAGGTCGAGTACCTCCCGCCCAGGGCCACGGCGCTGATGCGGCGCTCGCACGCCTTCCCGCAGCCCGGACAGGCAGTGAGCTTGTCCTCCGCGATGCGCTGGAACACCTCGAACACGCCATTGCACTGGTCGCACTGGCCGGAGGTCGGGGAGTATTCGTAGATCGGCATGGATGGATTTTACGGGTTAATCGATCACGGCTCGTCGGTCGCGATCTTCGCTGCGCGCACGACTTTCCCCCACTTTTCCGACTCGCTGCGGATGAACGCGCCGAAAGCCTCCGGCGAGTCCGGCCCGGGCCAGCGGGTGCAGCAGCATGCAGCTTCCTCCAGGCATTCCAGCAGGCTATTTTCGCCCGATTCTGCTTTGCCTTCTTTGGCAATGACCCGGTTGCGCCGCAGCATGAGGGGTTGCCGAAATCACTGCGAGCGCAGATCATGATTGCGTCGACGCAAGGGGAGAAGACATGAACGCGCAATCGAAGGCAACGATCTGGCTTGGCGCCGCGCTGTGCGCGGCCAGTATGAGCACCTACGCGAAAGACAAGCTGGCGCCGGAGCCTGCGGCCGCCAAAGGCTCGCCCGAGCACATCCGCGCGGTGACCTCGCGCATCGACGGCGGCACGATCCGGTCGAACGCCTCCAGCTCGAAGGACTGGCCGGCGATCGGGCTGGACTACGCCGAGACCCGTTTCAGCAGGCTCGACCAGGTCAATGCGGCCAACGTGAAGGACCTGGGTCTGGTCTGGTCCTACAACCTGGAGTCCACCCGCGGCGTCGAATCCACGCCCCTCGTGGTCGACGGCATCATGTACGTGACCGCATCCTGGAGCATCGTGCACGCGGTGGACGCGCGTACGGGAAATAGGATCTGGACTTTCGACCCGAAGGTCGATCGCGAGGGCGGCTACAAAGGCTGCTGCGACGTGGTCAACCGCGGCGTGGCCCTCTACCAGGGCAAGGTGTATGTGGCTTCTTATGACGGCCGCCTGATCGCGCTGGACGCGGCGACGGGACAGAAGGTGTGGGAGAAGGACACCATCATCGACCGCAGGATGTCGTACACGATCACCGGCGCCCCGCGCGTGTACAAGGGAAAGGTGATCATCGGCAACGGCGGGGCCGAATTCGGCGTGCGCGGATATGTCACGGCCTACGACGCGAAAACCGGCCAGCAGAAATGGCGCTGGTTCACCGTGCCCGGCGACCCCTCGAAGCCTTTCGAGGACGCCTCGATGGCCTTCGCGGCGAAGACCTGGGACCCGAGCAACAAGTACTGGGAAGCCGGCGGCGGCGGCACCGCATGGGACTCGATGACCTTCGACCCGGACCTGAACCTCATGTACATCGGGACGGGGAACGGCTCGCCGTGGGCGCGCAGCAAGCGCAGCCCCGGCGGCGGCGACAACCTGTACCTCGCGTCGATCGTTGCGCTCAACCCCGACACCGGCAAGTACGTCTGGCACTACCAGGAGACGCCGGGCGACAACTGGGACTACACCTCGACCCAGCCGATGATCCTGGCCGACCTGCGCATCGACAACAAGAACCGCAAGGTGATCCTGCACGCGCCGAAGAACGGCTTCTTTTTCGTGATCGACCGCACGACCGGGAAGTTCGTCTCGGCACGCAATTTCGTCGACGTGAACTGGGCCACGGGCTACGACAAAAACGGCCGGCCGATCGAAGTGGCCGAGGCGCGTTCAACCGACAAGCCTTACGAGAGCATTCCGGGCCCGTACGGCGCGCATAACTGGCACCCGATGTCATTCAGTCCTCTGACGGGCCTCGTGTACCTGCCCGCGCAGAACATCCCGCTCACGCTGATGGACAACAAGAACTGGAAACTCAACGGCAACACGCCGGGCGAACCGAGCGGCGGCCTGGGCTGGAATGTGGCGATGTACATCAACGCCGTGCCGCCCAAATCCAAGCCGTTCGGCCGCCTCATCGCATGGGACCCGGTGCAACAGAAAGAAGTGTGGAGGCAGGAGCATGTTTCGCCCTGGAACGGCGGCACCCTGACCACGGGGGGAAACCTGGTTTTCCAGGGCACCGCCGACGGGCGCTTCATCGCGTACAACGCAAAGACCGGCGAGAAACTCTGGGAGTCGCCCACCGGCACCGGCGTGGTGGCGGCGCCCTCGACTTACCTGGTCGATGGCAAGCAGTACGTGTCCATCGCGGTCGGCTGGGGCGGCGTATACGGGATCGCCAAGCGCGCAACCGAAACCATCGGGCCAGGGACGGTCTACACGTTCGCGGTGGGCGGCAAGGCCCCGCTGCCCGAGTTCGTCAAGTACCGCATGGAGGAACTCATCTCCGGGGTGAAATATGACCCGGCCAGCGTGAAGGAAGGCACGATGCTGTACGTGAGCAACTGCGTTTTCTGCCACGGCATCCCCGGCGTCGACCGCGGCGGCAACGTGGCGAACCTCGCTTACATGAACGCGGCTTTCATCGAGAACCTGGACAAAGCCGTGTTTAAAGGGGCCGCGACGGAGCGTGGCATGCCCGATTTCACCGGCAAGCTGACCGTTGCGGACGTGGAGAAGATCAAAGCCTTCATCCAAGGCACGGCGGACGCGATCCGGCCGAAGAAGCAGTGATGCGGGCTTCGACGCGCTCGCTTTCCCTTGTAGCCCGCTGCCGTTCGCCTGGCGGTTACTTGTTGCGCTCTATCCAGTCGAGCAGCCAGCCGGCGATCTCGAGGCTGTTCCGGTCCTGCATCAGCATGTGCGAGCTGCCCTTCATGCCGATCTCGGGCAGCACCACGTTCTGCGCGCGGCCGCCCGCCTTGTTCACCGCTTCGACAAAGGCCCGGCACATTTTCAGCCGCGGCGACCAGCGCGGCGCAAGATCCACGTAGTCGCCCCACAGCACGAGGATCGGCATCTTCGTATACGGCGTCATGTCATCCGCCGCCGCCGGGCAGGCGCCCGGCTCGATCGACACGATGGCCGAGATGCCTCTGGTGTTGAGCGCTGCGACCTGGAACGGATAGACGCCCGATTGCGAATGGCTCATGAGCACCGTGCCCTCGAGCTTGATCGCCAGCTCGGAGAGCGCGACCACGGTCGGGTTGGGCGTCGGCATCGTGGCGTTCCAGTCGAGCACCATCTGCTTCCAGAATTCGGGCAGCGCCTCCAGCGGGAACTGCATGCCGGGAAAGACTTTCGGGTACTCCGGGCCGAAGCGGAAGATCGCCCACGCGGCTTCCTGGCCCGCCGAGAACACCGCGGGCAACTGGTCGGGCTTGGCCTTGCCCATCTTGACGCTGTTGATCGCCGCGGGACTCGCTGCCGATCGCCCGCGCGAAGTCTGGTCGATGACGTAGACCGCATGGCCCTGGCGCAGGAAATATTCGTCCCAGCCCATGCGCCCGTCCGGCGTGGTCTCCCAGGTCTTGCCGGTGAGGCAGCAGCCGTGGATCAGCGTGATCGGGCGACCCGCCGGTGCAACTGGAACCTGGTAGTGCACATACATCTGCTCCACGGCGATCGTGCCCGAGGGCGCGTAGGCAGGCAGGGTGGAAAGGGAATCGGACTGCACGCTCTTGCCGCCGACAAAGAAGCTCCCTTGCTTCGCGATCGTGAGCGGGCCGTCCATGACGGCGGGCTGCTGAGCGCAGCCGGCCACGCACAGGACCAGGGATATTTTCCAGAATTGGCATGAAAACTGGCGTGCGAGCCGCGCCACGCCTGCCATTTCAAACGCAAAGTTCATGTTTCTCCCCTGTGAAGTTCAGTTCGCCGCGAGATACTCTCGCGCCCTGCGCAGCTCCGGGCGGGTGTCCGAGGCCCCAGCCAGGCCGGCGATGCGGCTGAAATAGAGTTTGGCCTTGTCCTTGTCGCCCGCCTGCGCCGCAGCCATCCCCGCGCCGTACAGCGCGCGCAGGCGGTTCGGGTCGCGCACCTGGGAGCGCTCGTATTCGGCTAGCGCTTCGGCCGCCCGTCCGCTTTCCAGCAGCATGTCGCCCAACAGCTCGCGCGCGGGGATCAGCCGTCCAGGAGAGACCGCGCTTTTCTCGCTCTGGTCTTCGAGCTCCACCGCAGCGCGCATGAGATCGACCGCCTCGGTGCGCTTGCCCGCGGCGAACGCCGCCCACGCCTGGGCGCCCATGTACTGCACCCTGACCTCGGTGGCCCAGTAGTCGTTTTTCGTGGCGCGCAGGTCCTTGGCAATTTCTCCGAGCTCCTGCGCGCTCTTGTCGGCTGCGACCGCATCGCCGCTGCGCGCGGCGCCCAGCGCCTTGGCGTAATGCGTCATCGCGGCGGTGTACGCAAACCGGCTCTCGCGCGGCTCGAGCAGCGCGGCATCCTTCCAGAGGCCGCGCTCGATCGCGTAACGCGCCGGCATTGCGGCGAGCGCATACCAGATGGGCAGCCCCGCCGGATTGAGTCCGGCGATGGTCTTCGCCTCCTCGATCGCGGCACCGGCTTCCTTGTCGCGGCCGAGCTGCAGATTGGCATACACGTAGTAGTCCAGTGCGTGCAACTGGTCGCCCGGTGAGCGCTCGGCACGGGCGGTGTCCGCGGAACGGCGATTCGCCTCGGCTGAATCCTGCCATGCCCCTACGCGCGTGAAGATGTGCGAGGGCATGTGCAATGCATGCGGCGCGGAGGGTGCGATCTGCGAATAGCGCCGCGCAGCCGCCAGACCTTTCTCGGCAATCGGCGGGTAGTCGTAGGCGTGGATCAGGTAATGCGCCACGCCCGGATGCTCGGGCTGCCTGACCAGTTGCGGCTCGAGGATCCCGGCGGCCTTGAGCGTGGCGGCGTAGGTTTTGTCGGTCGGCGATTGGGTGGCGGTCAGGTAAATCGCGTAGAACACCTGCGCCTCGTCGTCGTTCGGCAGTTTCGCGGCCAGCGCTTCGAATGCGTCGGACAGGGACTTCATGCGGGCCCCGTGGGGCCGCTCGGCAAACGCGTCCCAATAGGCGGCCACCGCGTCTATGTAGCCCCGCTCGCGGTCGCTTTTGGCGCCGATCGCACGGCCGCGCTCGATTGCCTCCTGCGCGGCTTTGGCATCGGCAGGGGTCGCGTTGCCCGCGAACGTGTTGCCGATGCGCACCGACGCAATCCCCCAAGTGGCGATAGCGCATCCCGGGTCGTGCGCAAGCACGTCGCGAAAGGCTTTCTCGGCTTCGACGAACCAGAACGAATGCAGCAGGGCCACGGCGCGCTCGAACCGCGGCTGCGATGCCATGGCGCAGGTCGTCGGAAACGACACCTTGCCGAGCTTCTGCGGCGCCTTGCCGCCCGGGGCGTCGTCGTCGTGGCCGAGCACGCCGCTCGCGACGAAGAGCATGCTGAGAAAAACGAGCCTTAGTGTTTTATGCATCGCTGCCTCCTTCGGTTTCGGATGCGCAATCTTACGGTCGCAGCGCATTCTTTGGTACTGTAATGTGCCCAAGGAACCGTCACCGGATGCCCGAATGAGAACTATGAACTTGTCGCGCAGGCAATTCCTCGCCATTGGCGCGGGATTGGGCGCCGGGCTTGTCCCGGGGGCGCTCCCCTTGCCCGCCCTGGCCGCCGAGCCGCTCCTCACGCGCCCGATCCCGCACGGCGGCGAGCCGCTGCCCGTGGTCGGCATCGGCACCGCCATCGTTTTCGACATCGGCGGCGATGCGGCAAAGCGCGCGGAACGCACGGCAGTGATCAGGACGATGATCGACGGCGGCGCGCGCCTCATCGACACGGCGCCTTCCTACGGCAGCGCGGAGGACGTGGTGGGCGAGCTGCTCGCGGCGATGAATTCGCGCGACAGGATTTTCCTCGCGACCAAAGTGCGCGTCGCGGGCACGCAGGCGACGCTGGCCGAAATGAACCGCTCCCTCGAGCGCCTCGGAACGCCGAAGGTCGATCTCATGCAGATCCACAACGTGCGCGACGCCAACACCAGCCTGGATGGGCTGCGCGCGTGGCGCGACCAGGGCCGCACGCGCTACATCGGCATCACCAATTCCAACCCCGCGAGCTACGGCGCGCTCGCCGAAGTGGTGCGGCGCGAAAAACCGGACTTCCTGCAGGTGAGCTACTCGCTCTCCGAGCGCCAGGCGGAGGAACGATTGCTGCCGACCGCACGGGATGCGGGCACCGCCGTGCTTACCGCGCTGCCTTTCGGGCGCGGCAAGCTTTTCAGCGCGGTGCGCGGCAAGGCGCTGCCCGACTGGGCGGCCGAAATCGGCGCGACGAGCTGGGCGCAGGTGTTCCTCAAGTACCTGCTCGCCAATGAAGCCGTGAACTGCGTGATTCCCGGCACCGACAAGCCCGAATACATGACGGACAACCTGAACGCCGCGCGCGGCCGCCTGCCCGACGCGGCGATGCGCAAAAGGATCGTCGCGTACTGGGAGGCGCTGGGGTGATGGGCGAAGACCCGCGCATCGCTGGCGCCCTCGAGCGCAACGACCGGTACGTGCGCGAGTTCGTCGAGGCTTTCAACCTGTGCCCCTATGCGAAGCGCACGCGCGAGGCCGGACGCCTGCAGCGGGTCGTTATCCTCGATGAGGCCGGCGCGGCACTCGAAGCCCTCGTTCATGCGATCGAAGAGCTCGAAAGGCTGCCGCCCGAAGCCCTCGACGTCGCTCTCGTGATTTTCCCCGCGCTGCCGCAGGGCAAGCAAGCCGCGCAAGCTTTCGAGCAGCTCGTGGCCGAAGCGCGCGAGCGCATGCAATCGCGCCATCCCGGTGGCGACACGCCTTTCTACTGCGTTGCCTTCCATCCGGATTTCGCGGAAGACTTGCGCGATGAGCACCGCGCCGTGCGCTTCATCCGGCGCAGCCCCGATCCGACCGTGCAGTTCGTGCGCGCGAGTGTGCTGCGCGCGGTGCGCGGCGCCGGCACGACCGATTACGTCGACACCTCGCGGATGAGCACGGCCGAACTGATGGCGGTCAGCGCGCCGCTGTCAGTGGCGCAAAAGATCGCGCAGGCCAACCTGCTCACGCTGCAAGCCGAAGCCCCCGGCCGCGTTCGCGGACTGCTCGCGCGCATCCAGAATCACGCGCGCAATCTGCATTCGAGATAGCAGCCTCGTCCTGATTGCCTAACCGGGCGCCGATGGCGCTGGGTTGACCCATAGTTGACCCATAATGGTCTTCGGCGACCTGGGGGACGACGACATGCGCAACCTACGAGTGTTGAGATTCAGCGCCTGCGTTCTGTTCGGGGTGGCCACGGCTCTCCCGGCAATCGCGCAGGAGCCGGCCCTGACGCTCCTTGTGGTCCCCCGCATTGGCCTTTTCAACGCATTGCAGTACCGGGCGTCGGAAAACGACCCCAGGCCGCGAGGACTGCGCCCGGTTGAAACAGCCTGGAAGCCGCTATCCCCGGGCGACTATCTTGCAGCAGTGAAGGATCGCAGTCCCGAGCTGGACAGGCTTTTTGTCTTCGGCCCCTGGGATCTCCTCACCACGGATCCGGCCCAGCTCGGCTACCGGTCGCGCCGCCTGCTGGTGACCCTGAACGTGGCAGGCGCCACCGACTGCGTGCTGCGCTTCATGGATCCGCGCGGTGCGGCGATGGATGCGTACTCGGCGCCCGGCTGCCGCTTCGACCAGCTGCCCCCGGTGGCTTCCAACGAGCGCCTGGCGGTGAGGCTCGAATACAAACTGAATGGCGCGCCGCAAACGCTCGTGGCCGAGGTGCCGGAGGATTTCCTCATCGTCTCTCTGGGCGATTCCTATGCCGCCGGCCAGGGCAACCCGGACGTGGAATGCAGGAGCGGCGGATTGTTCTGGTCGAAGGCGTGCGCCGACCGCGCGCTCTGGATGGACGAACGCTGCCATCGCAGCGCGTTTGCGGCGACGATCCAGGCGGGCATGAAAATGCTGCGCGCCGGGGGCCGCGACCCGGCCGGCCATCGCGGCGCGGTCACGATTGTCAGCCTCGCCTGCTCCGGCGCCACGCTCGCCAACGGCATCCTCGGGCCTTACGAGGGGCAGCTGAACCTTACCGAGTTCCGCGGGCTGAACGCCGACCGCGGCCTGCTGGCGATCGCGAGCGGCCTGGAGGAGGTCGATACCCTGCCCGACCAGCTGACCGCGCTGCGCGCCGTCCTCGACCAGCAGCGGCCCTCGAACGCAAAGCGCACGGTGGACGTGCTCACGATGACGGTCGGCGGCAACGACGTCGGGTTCGGCGCGGCGCTGACCGACATGATCACGCGCAAGCAGGCCGGCAAAACCCTCGACGAGGTCGAGGCAATCCTCAAAGAAAAAGTGCGGCGGCTGCAGGCCGAGGAACTGCCCAAGCTGCGCGACCGCCTCGCCGCGCTGCGGGCCGATGGCTACGATTTCCTGCAGACGCTCTATGCCGAATATCCGGACCCGACGCGCATCAGCGCCGATCCGGAGGTTTTCTGCGCGGACGTTCCGGCCGATGGACTCCTGGGCGCAATTGCGGGCGCGCTCGGCTACCGCTTGAGCGTCGAGGAGACCGCGCTGGCCTACCGGGTCGTGGTGCGCGGCCTGAACGCGATCGTGGCCGCGGCTTCGAGCGACTACGCATGGCGGCCGGTCGACGGCCTCATGAACAACCCGGACCTTCTCGGCCGGGGATGGTGCACCGGAAGCACGGCCAAGGAAAGATGGTTCCGCAAGGCGGACGAATCGCGCAGCAGGCAGGGCAACCTGAACGGCGCGATGCATCCGACGTTCCAGATGCACGCCTTCATCGGCGATCTCATGCACGCGCACATCGCCAACGGCCTCAAGCCCCGCATGCGCGCCGAGATGAGGAATGCCGGCGTGCGAAACGGCGACGTGACCACCGTCCGCTCGCCCCTGGCTTTTGCGGCGCGCGACGGCGACGCTGCCGGGGCAGCGCGCCTCTTCTGCTACGGCGCCCGCGCGGAGGCCTGCAACGCCAAGGGCGAGTTTGCGCTCAACGGCAGTGCCGGACCCGGCCTCGTGCGCGTGCTTCACGACGCCAGCGCGCGCTGGTTCGTGAGTCCGGTCGGCGCGCTGGTCGCCGACAACCTGCCGCCCGAGCTGCAGGCCTGCAGGATCGTCAAGTCCGCGGGCATCGGCATGGACTGCGACTCCGGCGCATGGCTTGCGCAGGACGACGAGCTCTACGTGACCTTCAAGGACCAGGGCAGCGCCGGCCTGGCGCGGATATTCTGGTCGACGTATGCGCGCGACACCGCCACGTCGCCCTCGCCCGTGCCTCAATCGGTGCCCGGCCCATTGCGGCTCAAACACGAGATCCCGCCCGGCCGGCACATGCTCCTGCTGGCGGCCGTGGACAAGGTCGATAACGCCACGGCGCCCGGCGACCCCGCGCTGTCGATCCCTTTGCGCGTGGACCGCACGGCCCCGGTGTTCACCTCCGTTGCGATCCACGGCCACGATTTTGCCGCGGCGGCCCAGCCCTACGTCGTGCCGGCCCGCTCCGGCGAAATGCTGCGGATCGCGGTAACCGCGGACGACCCGGGCTCCGGAGTGCGCTCGATGTCGGTCATCGTGGCGCCCGGCACCGAAAACGAGACGCGCTCCGAAAGGGACAATAGCTGGGCCGCGACCAAATGCCCGCCGCTGGGCAGGCTCGAAGTGCAGGGGCGCTGGGCGTATGTTTTCCACGTGCCCGTCGTGGCTGCGGCCGGCACCGGGGAGAGCCCGGCGCGGATCGGGGCGCTCGACTGCGCCGAGAACGCGGCGCGTGCCGACCTGGTGCTGCTGCATTTGCCTGTTTCGATGCCGCGCGCGCAGCCGGCCGACTGGTGGAAGGCGAATCCGGCCGCGGCTGACAAGCTCGCTCCCCGGGTCAAGCGGCTGGCGGGAGAAGCGGCGCTTCCACCCGCCAATCCCGACAGCGCCCGCTGGCTGCTCGCCTCCGCGTGGCTCAATCTTGCGGCCGGCACCCTCGATCCGTCGGCGGCCACCTTGGTGCGCCTCAGCGTTCCCGAGTGCACACCCTCGGCGGGTGCGGGCACGCTGTTCTCGGTGATGAAGGTGACGCAGGCTTGCGTGGACGGTGCGCTCAAGGACGACGCCGGGGCCCAGGTCGGGCTGCTCGAAGCCCTCAAGCCGCTGCTGTCGCCCTGAGCCGAATCGCTCTCGCGAGACGTTGCGTTCCGCAAGCCGGTCCTGCAAAGTCTGTCTTTGCGGCCCAGTGCCAGGAGATCCCATGATCAAAACCAGCCTCGAGCATCTGCAGGTGTTTGCCGGCAAGTGGCTCACCAACGGCCAGCAGCATGAGAGTGCCGTCGGGCCCGCGGCAAAGATCACCGCGGTGGAAACCTACGAATGGCTGCCCGGGGATCGCTTCCTGATCCACCGCTTCGACGGCCTGGTCGGCGACGACCCCGCCGTGTGCCTCGAGGTCATCGGCCGCGACGCCGCCAACGAGGACTACCCGGTGTACACCTACTACCACAACGGGGCGCGCAACGAATGGCGCCTGCACGAGCGCGACGGCGCGTGGCTCATGACGGGCCAGTGGGACATCGGCGGCAAGCGGACCGACGTACGCTGCACGCTGGTGTTCAGCGAGGACGGCGATGCGATGGCCGGGAAATGGGAGTACGCCGACGGCGCCCACGCCTGGCACGCCTTCTGGGAGGTCGACGCGAGGAAGGTGCTGCCCTAGACGACACGAAACAACTCGTTACAACCGGTAAGGCAGAGGCGGTCCCTCTGCCTTTTTTATTTGTATTCGCTAGGGAGAAGTCCGACGCGCGTCGGCAGTTGTGGGCTGCTCATATGAGCAAGCGGTACCTGAACAGGGTTTGAGCGACAGGGTCCAATTGGGGCAGCAATCCCCTGCAACTCCTTACTACTCTCACGGAGATAGCCATGTTCAAGAAGACTCTGCTTGCAGTTGCGGCCGCTTCAATGGCCGGCATGATCGGCACGTCCTTCGCCCAGGTGGTGGAGAAGACGACCGTTATCCATCCCATGACCGCGGACAGCAAAGTCGTGGTCAAGAAGAAGACGGTCGTCCGCCATCCGGGCGCGGCCGTGGTCGTGCACAAGAAGAAGGTCGTGCACCACCCGATGACCAACACGCGCGTGGTGCACAAGAAAACCGTGATCCACAGTCCCACGGGATCCAAGACCGTCGTGGTGCACCCGGCCGTGGTCAAAACGGAGCGCACGCTGTAATTCGCGCCCGGTCGCAGCGGTCGAACCGAGATCAGCGTTTAACCAATGGAGACGACT
>JANMXB010000015.1:0-3273 GCA_031380765.1 Pseudomonadota bacterium
TCAACAACATCACCAACAAGCACTTCGACTCCGGCGACTACCCCGAAGCCGTGCGAAAAGCGATCGCTGCGCTCGACGTGCCGAAATGGCGCGAGCGGCAGAAAAGGGGTGAGCCCGACGGCCGCCGGATCGGCGTGGGCGTCTCGGTTTACTGCGAGCAGGGCGCACACGGCACGTCGGTCTACTCCGGCTGGGGCATCCCGATGGTTCCGGGGCACGAGCAGTGCTTTGCGCGGCTCTCGCCGGACGGGATGCTCGAATTGCGCATCGGCGCGCAATCGCACGGCCAGAGCCTGGAAACGACGCTCGCGCAGGTGGCCAACGAAATCCTCGGCATCGACCCGGCGAACGTGCGCCTGATCCACGGGGACACGGCGCTGACGCCCTACTCGACCGGCACCTGGGGCTCGCGCTGCATGGTGATGTCCGGCGGCGCCGTGGCCGCGGCATCGAAGGAAATCGGCAGGCGCGTGAAGCAGATCGCCGGCAAGCTGCTCGAAGTCGCAGTCGCCGATCTGGTGCTCGAAGACGGGCGGGTCAAGGTCGCGGGCACCGACAAGGCGATGACCCTGGCCGAAGTCGCGCATGTCTGGTACCGCGCGCCGCAGCTTTTGCCGGCCGACGTGGACCCGGGAGGTCTGGAAACCACCGCCGGCTACAAGGCCAAGGTCGACACCGGCACTTTCAGCTACGCATGCCACGCGGTCGCGGTGGCCGTGGACACCGGGACCGGCCAGACCGAAATCCTCGACTACGTGATTGCCGAGGACGGCGGCACGCTGGTGAATCCCATGGTCGTCGACGGCCAGATCTGCGGCGGCACTGCGCAGGGCATAGGCACGGCGCTGTATGAGGAAATGCCTTACGACAAGAGCGGCCAGCCGATGGCCTCCACCCTTGCCGACTATCTCCTGCCCGGCCCGACGGAGGTGCCTTCACCGCGCATCCTGCACATGGAAACGCCCTCCCCCTATACCGAGTTCGGGCAGAAGGGCATCGGCGAAGGCGGCGCGATCGCGCCGCCGGCGGCGATCGTGAACGCGATCAACGATGCGCTCAAGGAGCTTGGCGTCGAAATCACCGATAGCCCGGCAAGCCCGCGCAGGGTGCTGGCGGCGATCCTTGCCGCGGGAGTCAGGCAGACCGCGTAAACCGATCTGATTTTACCCGGGTTGATCCAGCGGCATTCTGCGCGCCAGACGGCGGCGGAAGTCCATCGCCACCATCGGCAGTCCTGCCGCGGCCACCAGGAACAAAGGCACGGTCCCTGCCGCATCGACGATTTTCGAGCCTATCCACACGCCCGCGGACTGGCCGGAAAACAGGAACAGCGCAAACAGCGCGACGGCCGCCCCGCGCGAATCCGGGGCCATCTGCGTTGCGTGCACCTGCAATGTGTTGTGCAGCATGTAAAGTCCCGCACCCGCCCCGAGCATGCACGTCATCAGCCAGAACGGCGACGGCGCCACGGCGAGTCCAAGGAAGGCAAATCCCAGAATCACGCCACCTGCCCTGGCGAGCCCGCGCTCGCCAAGCCGCGGCACCAGCCTGCGCGAAAATGCGGCGTAAAGAAGACCGCCGGCGGCAAACGCGGTCAGCACGGTTCCACTCGCCGCTATTCCGAGCTTGAGGACGTTGTGTGCGTGAAACGCGACGAACGCCATTGCTCCGTAGAAGAGCGCTCCCTCCATGAAGCCCGTCAGGAGAATCGTCCGCACCCACGGCCGCCTGACCAGGGCAACCATGCGGCCGAAACCTTCCGCCATCGAGCTCGGTGCCGCCGCCGAATCGCGTCGCGTAAGCGGGTTGGCGCGCAGTTCCAGCCAGAGGAAAAAGCTCACCAGCGCATACACGCAGGCCAGCGTCCAGAACACCGAGCGCCAGCCAAAGTGCTCGCCCAGGTAGCCCCCGGCCGAGGTGCCGATCGCAATGCCGAGCATCTGCCCGATCAGGAACCGCGCAAGCACCGCCTGGCGCTTCTCGTAAGGGATCACGTCGCCGATCCAGGCAATCGACAGGGGGATGATCGCGCCCACCAGCGCGCCCGCGGAAAACCGGGCCGCCACGAGCGCGCCGAACGTCGGGGCGAGCGCGCACGCCACCGTGGCAATCATGGACAGCGACGTGATCACGAACACCATCCGGTACCTGCCGTAGCGGTCGCCGAGCGGCCCGTGCACGACCTGCAAAAGGCCATAGGCGACGGAGAAAGCGGTGATTACCGCCGCCGCTCCGCCCGCGGTCGTGCCGAACTCGCTGGCAAACAGCGGCAGCAGCGCGTCGCTGCCACGCAGGCTGGCGGAGCTGGCAAATGCGGCAAAGGAAAGCAAAGCGACCGCGCGATCTGCCTTCATCGGCGCAGCGCCGGGAAGCGCGCGAAGTCCATGCGCCGATTATCCCTGTCCGTCAGGAACCGCGAAAGCAATGGTTCGCTCGCGGAGCGGCCGGATTGCCGCTGCTACAATGTAAATTCAGAAGAATTACTTTAAATGATTGGCCACTGCGGCCGCTCTCCTGTCAATTTGTGTACTGGAACCAGTACATTTTCAGGCGAAATGGCAGGCTGCCCTGTGTCCCTCGCCGACGCTGCGCAGCAGTGGCGAGTTCGTCATGCGTCAGCCGGTGCTGGGCAGGATGTTGTCGAAGAGGGTGACGTGCGCAGCCACCACATGCCATCCGTCCGCCATGCGCGCCCAGGTCTGCATTTGGCGCCCGAACTTGCCGGAACTGTTGCGGCGGTACTCGCAGCTCGCCGTGGCGAACTCGGTTCCGTAAGAGGTAATGACGACACGGTTGAGAGTGCGTGCAATGTCCTTTGGATCCCTCGCGGCGCGCACACCGGCAATCGCCGCATGGCCGTAGGCCTGCTCCGCCAGGCCGTAGCGAATGGTGTGCGGCGAGTTCCAGAACAACTCGTTAAGCGTCGCCACGTCGTTCGCCATGAGTGCTTTTTCATAGCGCCGAAACGCCTCGGTCACCTCGGCGAGGATTTCGGGACGGTTGATTTCCATGCTCATCTGCCTCGCGCATTCATTTTTCGTCGATGGTATCACCCGGTTCGCTATGCGGATGGCCCGGCCGGACGCCCCACCGGTAAACTCGCAGCGCCCGCATCCAAAACCCAGGAGGCCACCATGCCCAGAACCAGACTCAACGTTCCCGATCTCGCCGAAGCCGCGCCCGGCTTGTGGTCCAACGCGATCCGCACCGGCGACACGCTGTACATCTCCGGCCAGGTCGCGCGGCCCTTCGAAGGCGGCAAAGGCCTGGTCG
>JANMXB010000023.1:0-10038 GCA_031380765.1 Pseudomonadota bacterium
GCGCCGTACTCGCCAGCGCGCAGAGCATCTCGATGGATTGCCGCAGGTCGCAGTCTTGCGCTACCCCTGCACGGTCCACAATGTCCTGATCGGGATGTCGCACAAACGATTTCTGCGCACAGCCTTGACGCCGGAGGCGCAGGACGACCTCGTCGAGCGTCACGCGCAGATTTTCAGCGGGATTGTGCCTGCCCTTCCCGGAGCGCGGCTGAAGATGGACACCGCGCTGCAGGAACCACTCGATCGGGTCGGAGCGATCGTGGCCGGCGTCGGCGGCGAGCGCCTTGCGCTCGGGGAAATCATGGAGTGCAAGGACCTGCTTGCCCGGTTAAGCCTCGATTCGATGAACCTGCTCGAGATCATCGTGGCGCTGGAAAACGAGTTCGGCGTGGAGGTCGATCCGGAGTCGGTGGTGGTGGAAGACTTTCGCACAGTGGCCTCGATCCTCGCCATCGTCTGGGCAGCCACGGGTTCCGAGTGAGCGCTGCCCGGTTGCGGCGCATGACCGGCGCCATGCTGTGGATGCTGCTCTGCGCCTGCGCAACGGGTGGCGGGACAGGCAACAAGGTTCGCGAGGTCTGGCTCCCGGTTTCGCAGGACGAGTGGCAGGCGGCGGCTCTCAAAGGTGTGACGCTGTATCGCACGGACAAATCGACCAGCAGGGTGGTCCCGGCCAACGTGATTGCCAGGCTGCTGGCGGTTAAGGAAGCACTTGAGCGCTCAGGCAGCGCGCGCGCTGAACTTGCGCTGGTAGACTCGGATCAACCCAACGCGTTTGCATTTACCTATGCAGGGCGACGAGTGATCGCCTTCAGTCTCCCGTGGCTGGACAAGCTCGGGCAGGATGCCGACGCCATCGCGGCCGTCATGGGCCATGAGCTCGCGCACGTGCAGCTTGGCCATTCCGCCATCGAGCGGAGCAAGCGCGACAAATCGGCGCAGGAGGCGGGACAGGTGGCGGGGGTGCTGCTCTCGATCATCGGCGTACCGTTCGGCGGCGCTCTGGCCGGCACCGCCGCCTCCGCCTACGCCCGATCGTTTACGCGCGACGAAGAGCGCGCGGCCGATGTCCTCGGACTGCAATGGGCGCGTGCCGCGGGCTATGACCCGTGCGGAATGCAGCATGTGATGCTCATGTACGCCGCCCTGGATCGCGAAACCCCGCATCCATGGCTCTCGACTCATCCGGGCCATGAGGAGCGCGCGGAGTATGCCGTTCGCATCGCGCGCGAGTCCGGCGCAAAGGACTGCCGCTAGGCCACGGGCGGAAAACCGACGTGCTGCTTCATGTGGTACGCGGTGATGTTTGCCGGGCGCGCGAGCCAGAGCTTCTCGTGGTGCTTCGCGTACGCGCGGACCAGGGCGTCGACCTGCTGCTTGTCGCTCAGACCCGGCGTATCGTCGCTGATCCGGGGGCCAATCATGATGGAGACCCGCCCACCTGCGCCCAGTGCGACCGAGGCCGTGATGACGGGGCTTTTTGCACTGACCGCCATCGTCGCCCAGCCGACGCGATAGGGGCGTAACCGGTTGTGGGCCGGAAGCTTGATCACTTCACGCCCGTCCTGCCCGTCACCGAATGCGTGCACCAGCCCGCCGGAGCGCAGCAAATCCATGCAGGTCTTCAGCTCCCGCGCGGTTTCGATGGCGCGGGTTTTCGGGTCTGCCGCCTGCTCGGCGGTTTTCGAGAAGGCCCACTGCAGCAGAGTGATGCCGCGGTCAATGCCGGCGTGATCGAGCCAGGTCCAGAACAGCTCGCCGAGGAGCGTATGCGTGTGGGCGATCACCACGCCGCGGCCGGCGGCGAGGGCCGCGTCCAGGTGCTGCTTGCCGGTGACTGTGCAGAACGCGGCGAATTCCCGGCGCTCCAGTTGCTCGAGCACCACGCCGAAGATCCGCGTCCATCCTTGCGCGGACAGGCTCCGCCGCACCGCGCCTTCCGCATCCTTCACCGGCATTCCGGTCTCGCGCAGAAACTCCCGTACGAGCTCGCTTTGCCTGGGGAACAACGTCCCCTGGACCCATCGCTCGGCGCACATCTGCGACCAAGTGCGCGCGATTCCTTCGTAAGCCTCGACCGCCTTGCCGCGCGCCCTCGCGGTGAGGAAACTGCGCCGCATGAGGGTATAGAGGTTCTCGAGCAGCGGATCTTCACTGGGCTTTCTCGAAAGCGTGAGCGGACCCGGTTTTGCGGTGCGAGGCTTCGTTTCTTGTGTTTTGGTTGTCATGTGTCGGTTCGAATCAGGCGGCTGGAATGTCGTGGTTCGCGCGCACATTCGGCGCGTGCGGCGCGGATTCCCCCGTCATCGCCCGCACATGCTCGGATCTCCCCGTGAGCGCCGACGCTGCATACATCAGCGCCTTGGCCTTCCCGTCGGTAAATTTGACGATCTTTCTTGCCTCTTCACCGACCGACCCGCTGATCTCGTACTGGGGCAGGGCAAGGGCGCGCGCCATCTCCAAGCGCCCCTGAAGCATGCTGGTATAAAGAGAGAGATGGTCAGGCGTACGGTCCGGCGACCTGAAGATGCGGTTGATCGACCATGCCGCTGCGCTGGCCGAGTACATGCCCAGCACCACGCCGACGGAGAAGATCGGGTCGACGAACCCCGCCGCGTCACCGACCAGGAAAAATCCCGGTCCCGCAACCTGAGTGGACCGGTACGAGTAGTCGCGCACGACGCGCACCGAATCTTCGCAGAACTGCGCCTCGCCAAGCAGGTCGGCCAGCCGCGGGATCGCAGCACACTGCTGCAGGAAGTACTGTTCCCAGGACCGCTCGCTCTTCTTGACATCCTTCATCGTCTCCATCGGCACGACGAAACCGATGCTCACGCAATCCCGCAGCATGATGTGCCAGCACCAGCCCCACTTGCCGGCATTTGGCAGCGAGGTCACGTACGTAGTCGGTGGCACGGTATGGACCGAAGTTGCCGGGTGGACCAGGCCGTCGGCGGCGTAGTACCTGGAGTTCCTGAAATAACCCCACACGCTCATGAACCGAAACGCGTCGTCTATGGATCGAACCCCGAGCTGACGGCCGATCACCGCACTTTGGCCGCTTGCGTCGACTACGAAACGACAGTCGACCTGCTGCGTCAGGCCGCTCTCGCCGACCGGCCGGCAGGCGACCCGCGCGCCGCGCGGCGCGCCGAAGTCGCATTCGCCCGCAGCCACCTCTTCGAACACCTGGACGCCCTTGGTCCTGGCATTTTCCAGGAGGATGTGATCGAACCGGTCACGCTCCACATGCAGGGCCGGTCGGGTGTAGCCGAAGTCCTTGAAGGCGATTCGCCGGGTCTCCCCGTGCCAGTCGACGGTCCCGCCGGCCTTGCGCACGAACCCGTCGGCCAGGATCTTTTCGGTAACCTTGGCTTCGTCGCAGTACTTCCAGAAATCCGGGATCAGGCTCTCACCCACCTGCGCTCGCGGGTGGCGCTGCTTGTCGAACAGCGCGACGTGATAACCGGCTTGCGCGAGATAAGTGGCCGCAAGACTGCCGGAAGGTCCTCCGCCTATTACGGCGACGTCGCAGCTGTCCGGGATCCTCATTTCGCGGCCGCCCTTGCCTCGATCAGGCGCACGATGTCATTGATGGTCGCAAAATTCTCGAACAGGATCTCCTCGGGCGGGATCCGGACCGGATAGCGCTCCTCGATGAACGCGATAACCTTGAACAGCCCGAGCGAATCGACCAGCCCGCCTTCGATGATCGGATAGTCCGGCGTCACGGGCTCCTCCGGCGGGCGGCTCGCCACCTCTTTCACGATGTACTCGGTCAGCTCCGTGACCACGGTCGCTCTGTCAGGCATTTGCCGTTTCCTCCTGTGGGGTGCGCCAGTGCGTTTTTCCGGTCAGTGGCATCAGCGCTCGTTCAGCGACTGCGACAGCGTCCTGACGATGGGCTTGACGAGATAGCGCAGTACCGTGTTGGTGCCAGTCTTGATCTCTATGGTGGCCGTCATGCCCGGCGTAATCTCGATGCGCTCGTTGCGCCGCATCCCCGCCTTGGCGCCGGGAAGGTCGCGTCCCCTGGTCTTGATGTGCACCCGGTAGTAGGGCTGGTCCCCGGCCCGGTTTTCCTCGTTCAGTGTGTCGGCGCTGATGTAGGTGACCTCGCCGTTCAGAGAACCGTAGATCGTGTAGTCGTATGCGTCGAGCTTGATGTTGGACGGCAGCCCGGGTTTGATGAATGCAATATCGCTCGTTTTGACCTTGGCCTCGAACAACAGGTCGTCGTCCACCGGCACGATCTGCATGAGCTCGTCCGCAGCCTTCGCGACCGCGCCCCGCGTGGTCAGCCTGACGTTGCGCACCACGCCGTCCATCGGCGAATGGATTTCCGTGTAACCGAGCGATTCGCTGCGCTGCGCGAGGGTCTGGAGCGAACTCTCCAGCTCTTCCTGCGCCTTGGCGAGGTCGGTTTGCGTTTCCTGGAAATATTTGTTGCGGCGGTTGGAGATCTGCGCCTGGATTTCGGTGACCTGCCGCTCGAGCTTGAGCACTTCCGAGCGGCTCACATCGCCGGATTTAAGCAACGGCAGGTTCATCTGCAGTTCCTGTTTGGCAAGGTCGAGCGATTTCTCCAGCGAGGCGATCTCGTCCTTGATCGCCTCCTGCCGCTTCGCGAACAGGGCGAGCTGGTTCGCCTTGAGCTTGGGAAACCGGTTCACGTCCGGCGGGAAATCCGGCGCGCCGCCAAGCGCTTCGGCGTGGAGCCGCGCCACCGTCGCCTTGAGGCCGGCGACCTTGCCGGCGGCGTCGTTGTAGGACGCCTCGGCCCTGACCTTTTCGAAAGTCGCCAGCCGCTGGCCGCGCTTTACGACCGCGCCTTCCTTGACGAAAAGCTCCTTGAGCACGCCGCCGTCGGGCGCCTGGATCAACTGGTTGCGCGAGCTCGCAATCACCTGGCCGGGCGCGCGGGTGATCTGGTCGATTTCGGCCCAGGACGCCCAGAGCAGGAATCCACCCACTGCAACCGCGCTCGCCAGCACCAGGAATGTGCCCAGGCGCGGCAGGTCGCTTTTACGCAGCTGTTTCGCGGGCGCCTTCATTTTGCGGTTCCCGCGAGCGCGACCGAATCGCGTCCGGCCGGCCGCGCTCCCAGTTTTTCCAGCGCCTGGTCGCGCGGCCCGTCGAAGGCGACGCGCCCGCCCTGCAGGACGATGATCCGGTCGAACAGGGGCAGCAGCGCGTTCTTGTGGGTGGCCACGAGGAGCGTGGCGCCCGACGAGGCCGCTTCACGCAGCAGTTGCACGATCCGCGTCTCGGTCGCGGCGTCCATCGCGGCAGTCGGCTCGTCGAGCACCCATACCCTCGGCGCGGCAAGCAGCACCCGGCTGAGCGCGACGAGCTGGCGCTGGCCGCCGGAGATGCCGCGACCGCCTTCCGTAATTGGAAGCCCCAGGCCCTTCGGGTGCGCGGTGATCAACTCGATCAGGCCGGTCTTGCGCGCCACCTGAAGGATCGCTTCGTCGCCCGGGTCCGGCAGCCCGAGGAGGAGGTTGTCGCGCAGCGTGCCGCTGAAAAGCCTCGGTTCCTGCGGCAGGTAGGCGATGGTCTCGCGCAGGAAAGCCGGCGCGATCATCGCCATGTCGATCGCGTCGAGGTAAACCTTGCCCTGGGTCGGCCGGTAGAGGCCCGAAGCGAGCTTGAGCAGCGTGCTCTTGCCCGAGCCGACCGCGCCGATGATGCCGGTCTTTTCGCCGGGCCGGATGGCGAGCTTGGCTATCCCCAGCGCGGGAGGGGCCTCCGCCGAATAGCTGAAGCGGGCCGCTTCGAAACCAAGCTCGCCCGCCGCGCTCGTCGGGACCAGCGAAGGGCCGGCTTCGTCGGTTTCGTTCGGCAGGGCAATGATCTTGTCGAGCCCGCCGAGCGCCGCGCGCGCGTGCGCCCACTGCACCATGACCCCGGGCAGCTGGATGATCGGCGCCAGCGCGCGGTTGGCGATGATGGCGCACCCGATGAGCGCGCCGAGCGTGAGCTGGTTGTCCGCCACCAGATAGGCGCCATACGCGATCATGCCTACGTAGCAGACCTGTTGCAGGTTCATCGCAAGCTGCTGCGAAAGCGACGAGAATCGCCGCACCCGGTAGTCGGACTCGGCCACCAGCTCGACCACTTGGTTCCAGCGGGCCTGAATCTTCCAGTCCGCGCTGTTGGCCTTCAGCGATTCGGCGCCGTCGATCGATTCCACGAGGAGTCCGGTCTTGCGGTGGTTGTGCGCCTGGTGTTCCCTCGCGTCGCGGGCGATGAGGCCCTGGAAGACCAGCCCGGCCGCGAGGCACAGGGGCATCGCGACGAGCGGCACGATCGCGAGGGGCCCGGCGATGACAAAAATGAGCGCCGTGAACAGGACTCCGAACGGGACGTCGACCAGCACGAAGATCGGCGTCGCGGTCATGATCCCCCGCACCTGGTCGAACCCCTTGATCTGCGCGGCCAGCGTGCCGACCGATTGCGGCCGTGCATCCATCCGGATGCCGAGCGCGCGCGCGAAGAACCACTCCGACAGGTCCTTGTCGATCGCGTTGCACGTGCGGTCGACGGCGATGGTGCGCACCTGCGTGAGCATGAAACCCAGGCCAATGGAAACCAGGACCCCGACCGTAAGCACCCACAAGGTGTCGAAACCCTGGTTGGGAATGACCCGGTTGTAGACCTGCATGGTGTAGAGCGACACCGCGAGGACGAGCAGGTTGATCAGAACCGTAGCGAACATCGCCTCGAAGAAGATCAGGCGGCGCTGCCACACCGCCTCCCACACCATCCCTGCCGCGCTTTGCGTGCGGCCGTCCCGCACGGCGCGGCGCGGGATCGACACGCATTCGATTGCATCCAGATCGTCAAGCCGCAAATGTTGGCCATCGACATTCACCGCCGCCCAGCTTGCGTCCGCGTTTTGCGCCCGCACGATCAGCCACCCGTGCCCGGCGTCCCAGCCGATGACGGGGAGGTCGGACAGCGTGACCGTGCCCAGGCTCTGCGGATCGCCTTCGAGGCCGGCGGCCCGCCACGCCGGCTCGATGAAATCGCGGGCCGGCGCCTGCTCGGGGATTGCGCGGGCCGCGGCGGTCATGGCATCGATGCGCGCGCGGTGCAGCGCCTGTCCGCCGAGTTGCGCGGCCTGCTGGAGGAGCGAGGTCAGGCCGTCGGATTTCACGGCGCGGCCGGCAGGAGCGTGCCGGTGATGACGCGCAGGCGAAGCGCCGCGCCCGCGAACTGTCCTTCGGCATCGGCGAAGGCGAACTCGGCCTGCGTAAATTCGCGCACCGAATTGAGCACATCGATCCAGGTCTTGCGTCCAGTGGTGAATTGCTGGGTAAACGACTCGAACACCCGAGCGGCGGTTTTTCGCGACAGGTCGGCGTTCTCCAGTCGATCGCGCGCATAACGCAGTTCGTTCCAGTCGACGCCTACGCGCTCCTGCACATCGCGCACAGCGGCTTCGCGTTGATGCTCGAGCGCGCTTTGGCGCGAGCGCGCCGCTTCGATGTTGCTCATTGCCGAGAGGCCCGCGCCGGGCTGGGCCTGGAGGACGAGGAGGAGCTGGTTATCGGTCACCCCGGCGAGGCCGCCGAGATTGCGCTGAAAGCGCAACCCCAGCGTCGGCCACAGTGACGCCCGCTGCGAGTCGACATCCGCACCCGCCGCCCGCTCCTGGGCTGCGATGCGCGCAAGCGTCGGGGAGGCTGCGATCGCGCTTTGAAGCGCGCTTTCCTCGCTCTGCGGCACGGCAGTGATTTCGGCACCCAGCGCGGCCACGTTCTCGACGGGCCGGCCGGCCAATTGCGTAAGCTGCGTAAGCGCACTTTTGCGCTGCTGGGTGTTCAGCGACAAGTCGTTGATGGCCTGGTACAGGCGCGACTGCGCCAGCTCGCGGTCGACCGGCGCGCTCACCTCCTGCTGCACGCGGCGCCCGATCAGTCCGAGCAACCGCTCGTGCTCCGTCACGCCGCGGCGCCCCTGTTCCTCCCGCATCTGCTGGCGGACGGCTTCCACGTACGCGGCGACGACCCGGAGGGCAAGATCCCGGGAGGTTTCCCCGATCGCGGAGTCCGCGGCCTCCTTCCTGAACTGCGCTGCGTCGATGCCCGCGGTAATCCGGCCTCCGGTCCACAGCGGCTGCTGGACCTGGAAGCTCGAGATGTTCCCGCTGCCGGCCGTCTGGCTGGAGTAGGTCTGCAACGAAGGCGTCGGGAAGCGCTGCCATAGCGCCGACTCGTGATCGGCTTCGGCCGCGACCGCGGAGGAGCGGCTCGCAAGCACGCTCGGGTGAGCTGCAAGCGATTGCCTCAGGACCTCGGAAAAGGTCCACGTCCGGCCCTGCCCGTAACCCGCAGCGGGCAATAGAAGTGCAACGGAACAAAGAAAAATAGGAAGTTTGGACAAGGGGGCCGAATCCTGAAGTGGACTGCGTCCGGCATTCTTTTCTGATGGCTGCAATGCTAGCACGCAGGCCGGTTTTTCCCCCGGGTGATCGGACACTTTTTGGCCCGCGAATCGCGACCTCTAAAATCGGCGCCGGCGACTGCGACGAAACTTGTCGGCGCCGCGATCCGGACATTGCGCACAAGCTATCATCCCGCTCCATGGCCGCCGCCCCCCTCACGAAACACGACTTGTTCGCGCGTCTGGCCGAAGGAACAACTGCGGGAACAACTGCGGGAACGACCGCGGGGCCCGCCGGACGGTTGAGCGTCGTCACACCCAACCTTCGCCTCGCCCATGAGCTCATGCGCGAGTTCGATTCCTTCCAGGTTGCGCGCGGGTTGGCGATGTGGAATGCCGCGGACATCCTGCCCTTTAGCGCGTTCGTCGCGCGCGCCCATGAAGACGCCTTGTATTCGGAAAGCGCGGGCGGCCTTCCGATCGTGCTTACCCCGGCGGAAGAGCAGGCCTTGTGGGAGGACCTCGTCGCGGATTCCGAGGAGGGCGAGCGCCTGCTTGCCGTGCCGCAAGCCGCGGCGGACGCGCGAGACGCGTGGAAGACGGCGCACGAATGGCGCCTCCTCGAACGCGCGCGCAAGTACCCGAAGAACGAGGATGCCGAGGCGTTCCTGCGCTGGGCGCAGCGCTATGAGCGCGCCACGCGCAACGCCGGGCAGACGGAAGCGGCGCGCCTGCCCGATGTTGTCGCCGCCGTGCTGGGCGAGCCCGGAATCGCGAAGCCCGCGATGGTGGTGCGCTACGGCTTCGACATCGTGACTCCGCAGCAGGAGGCCTTCCTCGCGGCGCTTGCCGCTCTCGGATGCGAGACCGCGACAGCCACGCCGGCCCGCCATGACGCAATGGCGATTCGCATGCGCTGCCTCGATATGACCGATGAGATCCGCCAGGCCGCGCGCTGGTCGCGGCGCAGGCTGGAGGAGGCATCGAAAGAACGCGCGCCGGTTCGCATTGGCGTCGTCGTGCCCGACCTCGCGAAGCACCGCAAAGCGCTGCGCCGGATCTTCGCGCAGACGATGGGAATCCCGGGCGCAGGCGCCGCGGCGCAGCCCTTCAACCTTTCGCTCGGCGAGCCGCTCGACCAATCCCCGCTCGTGGATGCCGCATTCCTGCTTCTCGAGCTCGCGGGCCGCGAGATCGCCTTCGCGCGAGTGAGCCTGTTCGTTCGCTCGCCCTTCATTGCGCATGCCGAGTCCGAGCTCGTGGCGCGCGCGCAGCTCGACGCGCACCTGCGGCGGCGCGCGGAGCCCGCGCTCACGCTCGAGCGGCTGCTGATCCTCCTGCGCTCCCAGCCCGCGCAGCGGGTGCCGGCCCTGCGGCACAAGCTCGAGGCGCTGGCGGAGTTCCGCAAGGCGCGCCTGTTCGGCGCGCACACGCCGGTGGAGTGGGGCCGCGCGTTTTCGGATGCCTTCGCGCTCGCGGGTTTTCCGGGCGAGCGGGCGCTGGATTCGGCCGAGTACCAGACGCTCAAGAAATGGCACGAGGTCCTCACGCAGTTCGCGCGCCTCGAGCGCGTGGTGGCGAAGATGGGCTATACCGAAGCGGTCGCGCGCCTGCGGCGCATGGCGGCGGACACCGCTTTCCAGCCCG
>JANMXB010000032.1:0-7478 GCA_031380765.1 Pseudomonadota bacterium
GTCGGGCATGTTCCAGTCGGAGCCGCAGCCGCAGATGTCGTGCACGAAGCGATTCAGGAGCGCCTTGCCCTGCTTCGTGTGCGTTACCTCGGGATGGAACTGAACGCCGTAAAACCGGCGCGCCTCATCCGCCATGCCCGCAATCGGGCACGAATCGGTCGAGGCCATGAGCTTGAATCCCGGCGGCATGGCGGTGACCTTGTCGCCATGGCTCATCCAGACCTTGAGCATGCCGTGACCCTCGGGCGTGGCGAAATCCTGGATGCCGTCGAAAAGTCTCGTTTGGCCGCGCGCGCGGACCTCTGCGTAACCGAACTCGCGCTTGGCGCTGGGCTCGACTTCGCCCTTGAGCTGGACCGCCATGGTGAACATGCCGTAGCAGATCCCCAGCACCGGGACGCCGAGCTCGAAGACCGCCTTGGGCGCCCGCAGATCATGGGCCTCGTAGGTGCTGGCGTGGCTGCCGGAGAGAATCACGCCCTTCGCCCCATACGCGCGCACGAATTCGTCGGAAACGTCGCAAGGGTGGATCTCGCAATACACCTTCGCCTCGCGCACCCGGCGGGCGATCAACTGCGTGACTTGCGAGCCGAAATCGAGAATGAGGATCTTGTCGTGCACGAACTACCTACTCCACACGATAGTTCGGCGCCTCTTTGACGATTTGCACGTCGTGCACGTGAGACTCGCGCATGCCCGCCGAGGTGATCTCGATGAACTCCGCCTTGGTGCGCATCTCGTCGATGCTCGCGCAGCCGCAGTAGCCCATGCTCGCGCGCAAGCCGCCGACCAGCTGGTAGATGATGCTGAGCACGCTGCCCTTGTACGGCACGCGGCCCTCGATGCCTTCGGGCACGAGCTTGTCGATGTTGTTGGTCGGGTCCTGGAAATAGCGGTCGGCGGCACCATCCTGCATCGCGCCCAGGGACCCCATGCCCCGGTAGGACTTGTACGAGCGGCCCTGATACAGGATCGTCTCCCCGGGCGCCTCTTCGGTGCCCGCGAAAACGCTGCCCATCATGACGGCGGTCGCGCCGGCTGCGATCGCCTTGGCGACGTCGCCGGAATAGCGCACTCCGCCGTCGGCGATGAACGGAACGCCTGCGTCCTCGAGCGCCTGGCGCACGTTGTCGATCGCGGTGATCTGCGGCACGCCGACGCCGGCAACCACCCGCGTGGTGCAGATCGACCCTGGGCCGATGCCCACCTTGACGCCATCCGCGCCCACGTCGACCAGCGCCTTGGCACCAGCGGTCGTGGCAACGTTGCCGCCGATGACCTGCATTTTCGGGTGCCGCTTCTTGATCCACTCCACGCGGTCAAGCACGCCCTGGGCATGTCCGTGCGCCGTATCGACGACGATCACATCCACGCCAGCCTCGACAAGGCGGTCCACGCGGTCCTCGGTACCCTCGCCCACGCCAACGGCCGCGCCGACGCGAAGCTTGCCCTGCTCGTCCTTGCAGGCATTCGGATTCTCGGTCGACTTGAGGATGTCTTTCACCGTAATCAGGCCGCGCAGCTCGAAAGCGTCGTTCACGACCAGCACCCGCTCGAGGCGATGCTTGTGCAGCAACGCCCGCGCTTCCTCGGGGCTGGCCCCATCGTGGACGTAGATGAGGCGCTCTTTTGGCGTCATGATCGCGCGCACCGGCTGGTCGAGGTTGGTCTCGAACCGATAGTCGCGGTTGGTAACCATGCCGACGACCTTGCCTTTGTCGACCACCGGAAAGCCGGACACCTTGTATTTCTGGGTCAGCGCGAGCAGTTCGCGCACGGACAGCTCCGGCGCGACGGTGACCGGATCGCGCAGTACCCCCGATTCGAACCGCTTGACCTTGGCCGCTTCGGCAGCCTGGGCTTCCGGCCCCAGGTTCTTGTGGACGATGCCGATGCCGCCCTCCTGCGCGATGGCAATCGCCAGGCGCGCTTCGGTCACGGTGTCCATCGCCGCGGAGATCAGCGGGATGTTGAGGCCGAGCTTGCGGGTGAGTCGGGTTTTGAGGGACACGTCGCGCGGCAGGACGCGCGAATGGGCGGGGAGGAGCAGTACGTCGTCGAAAGTGAGCGCCCGTTGAATCACGCGCATTGAGGCTGCCTTTCTCGCAAAGGCATATTATACGCGGATGTAATCCAAATTTCCCCCCGCGCGTTATTCCGGGACGCAACAGGAGAACGAAGAATGCGCATCCTCATTGCTGTTTTTTCGGCGGCCCTCGCGCTGGCGTGCGGCTTGGCACACGCGCAGGGATACCGGTGGGTCGACAAGGACGGCAAGGTCCGCTACGGGGATGTTCCCCCACCGGGAGTCAAAGCCACGCCGATGAAGCCGCCTGGCGCTGCACCTGCCGCCCCGCCGGGCCCTGGTGCGGGTGGCGGCGCGGGCGCGGCCGCCAAGGACGCCGCGGCCAAGGATGCCAAAAAAGGCCCGCTCACTGCGGCCGAACAGGAGCAGGCCTACCGCGAGCGGCAATTGAAGGCCAAGGAAGCGCAGGAGAAATCGGAAAAGGCGCAGGCCGCCGCGGAACAGGACAAGATCGCGTGCGCCTCGGCGCAGGAAAGCCTGCGCTCGCTCGAGCGCGGCGGCCGCATCGCCAGCGTCAACGCCCAGGGCGAAACGGTTTACCTCGAAGACAGCGAGCGGGCGGTGCGCATCGCGCAGGCGCGCAAGGCTGCCAACGAAACCTGCAAATAGGTCTAGCGCGCGCGGCGCTTTTGGGCTTTCGCTCTGCGCGCGGTTTTAGGATCGATCAGCAGGGGGCGATAGATTTCCACCCGGTCGCCATCGCGCAAGGGCGTTTCGGGAGCGACCCGGCGCCCGAATATTCCGACCGCGGAATCAGCCGCGCCGATCTCCGGATGGAGAACACCCAGCCGGCTTTGCCTGACCGCATCCACGGCGCAAGCGCCCTCCTCCAGTTCCACCAGCACGACCCGCTGGCTTTCCGGGCGCGCGTAGACGACTTCAATCCGCAGCCGGGCCATAGACGCTTTGCGCGCGCCGGCTGAACGCGTCGACCATGGTATCGGCAATGTGGTCGAACAGCGGCGCGAGGACTTTTGCCAGCAGCCCTCCGGACAACTTGTAGTCCATCGAGAATTCGATCTTCGCCGCGTGCTTCTCAAGGGCCTGGAATTTCCACGCGGCGCGGAAGGACGTGAAGGGCCCTTCCACGAGGCGCATCCTGATCGATTCGCCGGACGTGTTCGCGTTTTCGGTCGTAAACGACTGGTTGATTCCCTTGAGGCCGACCGAGAGCACCGCGACGGTGACGCCGTCCTTGACGGTAACGCCGTCCTTTCTTTCGACAACCCTGGCCGAGCGGCACCAGGGCAGGAATCGGGGATAGGACTCGATGTCCTCGACCAGGTCGTACATCTGCTTCGCGCTGTAGCCGACGAGCGCCGAGCGGACGATGCTGCTCATGCTGCTACAATCCCCGCGCGCCAGAACCTTCCGCGCGTTCCCTCATGTCCATCATCCAGAACCGCAAGGCGTTTCACGATTACTTCGTCGAGGAGCGCTTCGAAGCCGGCCTCGTCCTCGAAGGATGGGAAGTCAAGTCGATTCGCGCGGGACGCGGAAACATCGCCGAAGCGTACGTGGTGGTCAGGCAAAACGCACTCTGGCTGCTGGGCGCCCACATCAGCGCGCTGCCCACCGCCTCGACCCACATCGCCCCGAATCCGACGCGCACCCGCAAGCTCCTCATGCACGCGGAGGAAATCCGCAAGCTGATCGGCAAGGTCGAGCAGCGCGGCTACACGCTCATTCCGCTCGACCTGCATTACAAGGGCGGGTGCATCAAGCTCGAGATCGGCCTGGCCAAGGGCAAGCAGCACCACGACAAGCGGGCCGCCGAACGCGACAAGCAGTGGCAGCGCGACAAGCAAAGGCTGATCCGCAACCGCAAGCCCCGCGTCACGCTGACACCCGTCACCCCGCCGCCCTGCGCCGGGCGCCCGGCCGGCGACGGAACCTGCTCCGCAAGCGCCATCCAGGTCGACACCACGGTATCCGGATTCAGGGACAGGCTGCCGATGCCTTCATCCATCAGCCAGCGCGCGAAATCCGGATGGTCGGACGGCCCCTGCCCGCAGATGCCGACATACTTGCCCTGCTTGATGCACGCGCGGATTGCGAGTGTCAGCATGGCCAGCACCGCGGGGTCGCGCTCGTCGAAGGCCCCGGCCACCAGGCCGGAGTCGCGATCCAGGCCGAGGGTGAGCTGGGTAAGGTCGTTGGAGCCGATCGAGAACCCGTCGAAATACTGCAGGAACTCCTCGGCGAGGATCGCATTGGAGGGCAACTCGCACATCATTATCAGGCGCAGCCCGCCCTCGGCGCGCTTCAGTCCGTTGGCGGCAAGCAGGTCGATCGTTTGCCTGCACTCGCCCAGCGTGCGCACGAAAGGCACCATGATCTCGACGTTCGTGAGGCCGAGCTCGTTCCTGACCTTGCGCAGCGCCGCGCACTCGAGCTCGAAACACTCGCGGAATTCGGGCGCGATGTAGCGCGAAGCCCCGCGAAAGCCGAGCATCGGATTTTCTTCGTCCGGCTCGTAGCGCTCTCCCCCCACCAGCTTCTTGTATTCGTTCGACTTGAAGTCCGAAAGGCGCACGATCACGGGCTTGGGCCAGAATGCCGCTGCGATGGTGGCAACGCCTTCCACGAGTTTCTCGCGGAAGAACGCCTTCGGATCGGCATAGCCGCGCGCGGCCTCTTCGACGCTTGCCTTCAGGCCCGCCGGGAGGTCGGGATATTCGACGCACGCGCGCGGATGCACCCCGATGATGTTGTTGATGATGAATTCCAGCCGCGCGAGGCCGACGCCCGCATTGGGCAACTGCGAGAACTCGAATGCCAGCTGCGGATTGCCGATGTTCATCGCGATCTTGACGGGGATTTCCGGCATCGCACCGAGTTTGGTGGTGTGCACCTCGGTTGCGAGAATTCCCGCGTACACGAATCCAGTGTCGCCTTCCGCGCACGACACCGTGACCGCGGCGCCGTCTTCGAGGAGCTGGGTCGCGTCGCCGCATCCGACCACCGCCGGGATGCCAAGCTCGCGCGCGATGATGGCCGCGTGGCAGGTGCGACCGCCGCGGTTGGTGACGATCGCGCTCGCGAGCTTCATGACCGGCTCCCAGTTCGGGTCGGTCATGTCGGTGACCAGCACGTCGCCTTTTTTCACACTCGCCATCTTTGAGGCGTTGGCGACCAGCCGCACCGGGCCGCTGCCGATTTTCTGCCCGATCGCGCGGCCCGAAACAAGCACCTCTCCGCGCTCCTTGAGGACGAAGCGCTCCTGAGAATCCACGCCCTTGCGCGACTTGACGGTCTCAGGCCGCGCCTGGAGGACGTAAATTCTGCCGTCGGCGCCATCCTTGCCCCATTCGATGTCCATGGGGCGGCCGTAGTGCTTTTCGATCGTCACCGCATGCCGCGCGAGCTCGAGGACTTCGGCATCGGTCAATGAAAATTTCCGGCTTTCGTCGCGCGCTGTGTCCACTGTGCGGACCGACTTGCCCGCGGACGTGTCTTGCGCGAAGACCATCTTCTGCAGCTTCGAGCCGAGCGTGCGGCGGATGATGGCCGGCTTGCCGGCCTCGAGCATGGGCTTGTGAACGTAAAACTCGTCGGGATTGACCGCACCCTGGACGACCAGCTCGCCAAGCCCGTACGACGAAGTAATAAAAACCACATCGGCAAAACCTGATTCGGTATCCAAGGTAAACAGGACCCCCGCAGCCCCGATGTCGCTTCGCACCATTTGCTGTACCGCAGCGGAAAGCGCGATCGCCTTTTGGTCGAACCCCTGATGGACCCGATAAGAGATTGCACGGTCGTTGTAGAGGGACGCAAACACCGTGCGGATTGCGCCGAAGACGCTGTCGATGCCGCGAATGTTCAGGAAGCTTTCCTGCTGCCCCGCGAACGATGCGTCGGGCAGATCCTCGGCCGTCGCGCTTGATCGCACAGCGAATGAGGTTTCACTTGATGTTGATTCAACAAGATCTTGATAGTACTTTCTTATATCTTCTTCTATCTGTGCCGGAAAAGGTGCTTTCTCGATCCAGCTCCGAATCTCTGCGCCGCACGCAGCAAGGGCTTCGACATCGCCCGAATCAAGCCCGGCCAGACGCTGGGTAATCCGCGCATCCAGCCCGGACCCGGCAAGAAACTCCCGATAAGCGTCCGCCGTGGTCGCAAAGCCGCCGGGTACCCTGATTCCCGCCGCAGACAAGCCGCCAATCATCTCGCCGAGGGACGCGTTCTTGCCCCCTACCCGATCCAGGTCCGCCATGCGCAGTTCGCGCAGCCAGACGACATACCTGCTTGCAGCCATTCGGACCCTCGGTTGCCCCGCGCCAGCAAAGATCCTATTGTATCGGCTCGCTTATTGTTGCGCAGCACAACCCCCCTTCACCCTGGCAATCCATGTCCGATAAACGCACGGTGCTTTTCGTTTCGGACGGCACCGGAATCACCGTACAGATGCTCGGGCACAGCCTCCTGACCCAGTTCGAGGGGCTCGAAGTCAACGAAGTGACCCTGCCTTTCATCGACAGCCTCGAAAAAGCCGAGGCCGAATGCATGCCGCGCATCCGCGAGGCCCTTGCCGCCGGCAACGGCGCGCCCATCGTTTTTTCCACGCTCGTGAACCGCGAAGCGCGCGACCTCATCCGCAACTCGGGCGCGCTGGTCTTCGATTTCTTCGAGACCTTCATCGACCCGCTCGAAGCGGGCCTGGGCATCAAGTCGAACCACACGATCGGGCGCTCGCACAGCTCGGCCGACAAGCAGGAATACAAGGCCCGCATCGAAGCGATCAATTTCTCCATGGCTCACGACGACGGCGCCTCGCATCGCGATCTCGCCGAGGCCGACGTCATCCTCGTTGGCGTGTCACGCAGCGGCAAGACTCCCACCAGCCTGTATCTGGCGATGCAGTTTGGCGTCAAGGCGGCCAACTATCCGCTCATTCCCGAGGATTTCGAGCGCAGATCGCTCCCCGAGGTGCTGAAGAACTACCGCGGCAAACTCTACGGGCTGTCGATCGCTCCCGAGCGCCTGCGCGAAATCCGCCAGGAGCGCCGGCCCGACAGCGTCTACGCGAAGCTCTCCATCTGCCGCTTCGAGGTGGAGCAGGCCGAAAGCATGATGAAGCGCGAAGGCATCCACTGGATCAACTCGACCACCAAGTCGATCGAGGAGATCGCAACCACGGTCCTGCGCGACATCAAGATCCAGCGCCACGTGTACTGAGCTGCCTCTGGCGCTCGTACAGGCATACGGCCGCCGCGGCCGCGACGTTCAGCGATTCCGCGCCACCCGGAGTCGAAATCGTGGCCCGATGGGTTGCTTTTGCCTCCACAGCAGCGGAGACCCCCGTGGCCTCGCCCCCGAAGATCCAGCCCACCCTTCCGGCGAGATCGAGGGAATCGATCGGTGCGCCGCCATGGGCCGCGGCGCA
>JANMXB010000038.1:0-3973 GCA_031380765.1 Pseudomonadota bacterium
GACGATCTCGAGCTCGACGGAAAACACGTGGCGATTATCGGCACCGGTGCCTCGGCGATGCAGATCGTGCCCACGGTCGCCGACCGGGTAGCGGGACTTGCCATCTACCAGCGCTCGCCGCAATGGGTGCGGCCGGTTCCCGAGTACAGCCTGCCGGTGAAGCCCGGCACGCAGTGGCTGCTGGAGCACGTGCCTTTCTATGCGACATGGAATCGCTTCACCCTCTTCTGGCGCTACGGCGACGGGCTGCTGCGCTTTCTGCGCAAAGACCCGGACTGGCCGCACCCTGCGCGCTCGCTGAACCGCGTAAACGACCGCCATCGCCAGGAAATGGTCGACTACATCGGAAGCGAGCTCTCGGGACGGCCGGACCTGCTGGACGCCTGCGTGCCGGGCTATCCGCCCTACGGCAAGCGCATCCTGCTCGACAAGGGCTGGTTCAAGGCGCTGTGCAGGCCCGGTGTCGAATTGGTGACCTCCCCAATTTCGCATCTCGACGCGGGCGGCGTTGTTACCGTGGATGGCGAGCGCCGAGCCGCCGACGTGGTGGTCCTCGCCACCGGCTTCGTCGTCACCGACCTGGCAGCGCGATTGAATATCACCGGGCGCGGCGGCCGCACGCTTGCCGAAGAATGGGCCGACGAGAACCCGACCGCATACCTTGGCATCAGCGTGCCGGGCTTCCCGAATTTTTTCTGTATGTACGGGCCGAACACCAACATGGGCCACGGCGGAAGCGTCATCTTCCTCGCCGAATGCCAGTCGCGCTACATCTCGGGCTGCATCGTCGGGATGGTGGAGGACGGCATCACCACCATGGAACCCAAGCCCGAAGCGCGGGACGACTGGGTACGCCGTGTGGACGAGGCGCACGGTGAACTCGTCTGGACCCATCCCGGCATGAGCACCTACTATCGAAACCGCCACGGGCGGGTCGTTTCGCCTTCGCCGTTCCGTCTGGTCGACACGTGGGCGATGACCCACCGGCCGGATCTGAATGCGTTTTCGCTTGCGTTCGGGTGAATCCGTATTGGCACTTATGCCGAAACTTTTACTACCTTCCCTGGTTTCAAGGTGGGCAGTAACACGAGCACTTTGGGCATGAGCGGGCTGGTGTCGGCGAGGCGATTGGTGGGCGCGCGCAAGGCGACGATTGCGAGGTGAAGTTTGGCGAGGTTTTGCTGACTCGCCATCGAGCCGTCCATGGTGATGAGAACGTCGAAAATTTCTTGTGCGCTGGCGAGGAGTTTGCTGTTCTTCAAACCCGCCCAGCCAATGCGCGGCACGGATTTAACTTCGTGTCCGGGGAGAAACTGTTCGAGCCGCCAGTCCAGATTCTCGTCGAGCAAAATTCTCACGTCAGACGTGGGCGAGAACTTCCGATTCCATTTCCTCGAGCACCGCCAGCACCTGCGAACGTTTCACGCTGGGAAAACCTTCGAGAAATACTTCGATGGAATCGCCAGCCTTGAGGTGGTCGAACAAACTTTGCACCGGTACGCGCGTGCCTTTGAACACCAACGTGCCTCCCAGGATTGCCTGGTCAGAATGGTAAGCGCGAACTTTTTTCATCACAAAACGATACGCCCGTTTGATTTTCGAGGCAAGGTCGCATCGGCGCGTGTGCGACGACCCACTGCCCGGATCTGGTCCGCAGATGGACCTCACCCTTGCTTGTCGCGGGCTTGCGCGAGAGCCGGCCCAAGCCGAGGGTCCAGCAAGGTGATGGTATGATGCACCATCATGCGCGCGCGGCAATGAATCGGATCGAGATCGAAGTTCTAAGCTCGCAGGCAGCCCTGGCCGCTTTTTCGCGTGCCTGGCGCCAGACGCGTGCTGGTCGCAAGGCGACACCACGGCTCGCGTTCGGCAGCATTGCGGAGCTTTTCAGCGCGGTATCGGAAAAACGGCTGGAGCTGGTTCGCCATGTCGCGATGAATGAAGGGTTGCAGATCCGGCCGCTTGCGCGCGCGCTTGAGCGGGATTACAAGAACGTCCACACCGACGTACAGGCGCTCATCGAACTAGGGCTTTTGGAGAAGGACGAGCGCGGCGGTCTGCGCGCGCCCTTCGATGAAATCGTGATTCGGGCCGGCCTGCGCAACGCCGCCTGAAAGTTCGCTCAACCTTGGCCGAAGGCGATCGAGCGGCGTTCAAGCTTGTCCTGCGCGACGTGGCCACGGCTATCGATTTCGACTGCATCCTCTACTGACATATTCGTTGGTAAGGTCCAGTCTGGAAGCGGGTCTTCGAGCAAGATACTGACATTCGATATACTGCGACTTCAAGGGAGTGACACCATGAACATGCGCTACAAGAGCTATTGCCAGGTCGGCGACCTGGAGGAGTCGCGCGCGCTTCTGACCGAGATCCGCCACCAGATCCACCAGAACCCCGAGCTCTCGTTCAAGGAAGCCGCGACCTCCGCCCTGGTCGCGTCGCGCCTGGAGGAATGGGGCTACGAAGTCACGCGCAACGTAGGCGGCCACGGCGTGGTCGGCCGGATGAAAGTCGGCGACGGCGCGAAAAGCGTGAGCCTGCGCGCCGACATGGACGCGCTGCCTATCATGGAAGCGACCGGCGCCGCGCACGCGAGCCGCAATCCCGGCGTCATGCACGCGTGCGGGCACGACGGCCACACCACCATGCTGCTCGGCGCCGCGCGCCACCTTGCGAAGACGCGGCAATTTTCCGGCACGCTGAACCTGGTGTTTCAGCCGGCTGAAGAGGCAGGCAAGAACAGCGGCGCGCAGCAGATGATCGCCGACGGCCTGTTCGAGCGCTTTCCGTGCGACGCGATCTTTGGCATGCACAACCATCCGGGCTACCCGGCGGGCACGTTCATGTTCGGCAGCGGTCCTTTCATGTCGGCTTCCGACAGGGTGAAGATCACGATCCACGGCCGCGGCGGCCATGCGGCGCGGCCTCACCTGTCGGTCGACCCGATATTGATCGCAGGCAGCCTCGTGATGGCACTGCAATCGGTGGTCGCGCGCAACATCGATCCGGCGCAAATCTCGATCGTGACAATAGGGTCGCTGCATGCGGGCACCGTGTCGAACGTGATTCCCGAAAGCGCCAGCATGGGCCTGTCGGTGCGCTCGTTCACTGCCGAGGTGCGCGACAGGCTGCAGGAACGCATAACGGATCTCGTCACCTCGCATGTGAAAGGCTACGGGGGCAGCGTCGAGATCGACTACGAGCGCGGCTGCCCGACGGTGGTGAACACGGTGGCCGAGACGGAGTTCGCCAGAAAAGTCGCCGAGGACCTGGTGGGAAGGGACCGGACGATCGCGCCGTTCGGCCCGGTCACCGGCAGCGAAGACTTCTCCTATTTCCTCGAAAAGCGCCCGGGCTGCTACCTGCGCCTCGGGAACGGCGACGGGCCCATGGTGCACAACGACAAGTACGACTTCAACGATGCCAACCTGACGGTGGGCGCGGCGTACTGGTCGAGGCTCGTCGAAACCTACCTCGCCTGAGCTTCAGGCGACAGGCGGCAGCCAGCCGATATCCTGGTAGCGCCGGAACATGCGGCAGAACATCTCCTCGGTGTCGACGCAGCCGTCGAAGCCGGCCTGGCGGATCTTGACCGTGCTGGCAAGGGCGATCGGTACGGGCGGGGGGATGCCGTAAGCGAAGCCCCGGTCGGCGTAGATGAACGACTGGCCGACGAATTCCTCGAGGCTCGCCGGCGAGCGCAGGCCGTGCTGCCGCACGAGCGCCGCCCATTCGGCTTCGCGCTTGGGCATCTCCTCGCCGAGCGACATCGGCCGGTCCTCGCCGGGCTGCATGCCAAGCGTGCGGGCGATCGCCGGCCAAACGGTGCGCCACTCGAAGGGCTCGCCGTTGTTCACGTTGAAGGTCTCATTGCGCGCATTCGGCGAGGTGGCCGCCCAGGCGCAGGCAGACGCGAGCAGATCCGCGTCCACCGCCTGGAAGATGCGCTGCGGGCCGCCGGGATAGTGCAGCG
>JANMXB010000062.1:0-2958 GCA_031380765.1 Pseudomonadota bacterium
CTGCGATGCCGACATCCTTTGCCATCAGCGCCAGAGCAAATCCGGAGGCGAACGCGCCAGAGAGCACTTGCTGCTTCACCTAGTTCTAGTTCGTGCTGTTTTTGCCGGCCGACGCGTTGAAGATCTCCGTCATCAATGCAGGGTCCAGCCCGAACGCGCGCCCCACGATCACGGCTTCGAAGGCCGCGATCGTGCCCGCGGCGGCGATGTAGTTGTTGAGCGCCTTGACCGCGTGGCCGGCGCCGAGGGGACCGGCGAGAAAAATTCGCTTCCC
Organism: Pseudomonadota bacterium; assembly: GCA_031380765.1. Taxonomy (GTDB): domain Bacteria; phylum Pseudomonadota; class Gammaproteobacteria; order Burkholderiales; family SG8-39; genus SZAS-79. The sequence goes on from JANMXB010000062.1 coordinate 275, forward strand.
GAGTACCTCGAGCACAGGCCGGACTGTCTTGAGCGTAGCGGCCTTGCCGCCGGCCATGATCGTCAGCGTACCCGCGCGCGCGCCATCCACCCTGCCCGAAACCGGGGCGTCGAGCAGCCCGATCCCGCGCGTCGCGAGTTCCGCGCCCAACTCACGGGTCGCCATTGGATCCGACGAGCTCATGTCGATGACTACGCTCTGCGGTTGCAGGGTGGAAGCCGCGCCGTTTCGGCGCAACAGCGCCGAGCGCACGGCCTTCCCGTCGGGGAGCATCGTGATGAGAATGTCCGCCCCGCTTGCGGCTTGCGCGGGAGAGGCGCACGCACTGGCGCCCGGAATGCGGGAGCGCGCGGCCTTGTCGTAAACGCGCAGGGCATATCCCGCCGCAACCAGCCGAACTGCCATCGGGCGGCCCATTCGGCCGACGCCGACGAATGCAATGGTCCGGATCTTCATGGGAGGCGCTACTTTGCCTGAATCCGGAGCGCGTTGCCTGCAGGCAACCCCTTCCTTGCCGCTCGTCGAACCCCTGATACACTCGCGATCCGGGACGCAAACAGATCCCCGAAATCAGGAGGAGGAAAGATGAAAGCCATGCACAAGATACTGGCCGCCGTTGCCGGATGTTCCCTGGTTGCCTCGCAGGCGACCGCGCAAACCACGCTTACGATGTCCTCATGGGTTTCGCCCGCCCACCACCTCACGCACACCGTGCTGCAGGGATGGGCCAACGATGTCGAGAAGGCCACGGCGGGCCGGGTCAAGTTCCAGATGCTGCCCAAGCACCCCTCGGCGCCTCCGGGCACCTTCGACGCGGTGCGCGATGGCCTCGTGGACCTTTCCTATGTGACCGCGAGCTACACGCCTGCCCGCCACATCCTGCCCCTCCTGCCCGAGCTGCCCGGCGCCGGCAGCACGGCCGAAATCAACTCGGTGGCCTTCTCGCGGATCCACTGGAAGTATTTCGACAAGGTCGGCGAGTACAAGGGCGTGAAGCTGCTGGGCGTCTTCACCCACGGCCCGGGCCAGATGTTCACCAAGAAGCCGGTCGCCACGATCGCCGACCTGCAGGGCCTCAAGATCCGCACCGGCGGCGGCATTGCCGAAGCGGTGGCCAAGGCGCTGGGCACCTCGGCGTTCGTGAAGCCGGCGCCGGAATCCTACGAGCTGCTCAACTCGGGCGTGGCCGACGGCGTGTTCTTCCCGCTCGAGTCGATCGCCTCCTTCAAGCTCGAGTCCGTGATCCAGCAGGCCACCCTGTTCCCCGGCGGCATGTACAGCTCGGCTTTCGGATTCTTCATGAACGAGGACAAGTGGGGCAAGCTCCCCAAGCAGGACCAGGACGCGATCCTCAAGCTCTCGGGCGAGCACATCGCGCGCTTCGCGGGCAAGTCGTGGGACAAGGCCGACGAGATCGGCATGGACGCGCTGAAGAAGAACAACGTGAAGATCGTCAACGCGAGCCCGGCACTGGCCAGCGAGGTGAAGACACGCTCGGCGCCGATCATCGACGACTGGATCAAGAAAGCCAGCGCCAAGGGCGTCGACGGCGCGAAAGTCCTCGCCGAGTTTCACGACGAGCTGAAGAAGGTGGCCGCAGGCAAGTGACCTTACCCGTGTCCGCGTGGGAGCGCCGCTTCGACGCGGCGCTCGGCTTCGCCGCTGCGGTGATCCTGTTCGTGATGATGCTGGTCACGTTCGTCGACGTGATCGGGCGCTACGTCTTCAACCGCCCGCTCAACGGCGCGTTCGAAGGCACCGAGCTCATGCTCCTCGTGCTCATCTTCGCCGGGCTGCCGCTGGTCTCGCACGCCGACGAGCACGTCACCATGGATTTCATCGACAACCTGTTCGGCCCTCCCGGCCGCAGGATCGTCATCGCGATCGCGCATTTCGTCTGCGCGGCCACCATGCTCGGCCTCGCCTGGCTGATCTGGGTCAAGGCGGGAAAGATCGCCGCGTACGGCGACACGACGGACGTGCTGCGCATCGCGATCGCGCCGTTCGTCTATTTCATGGCGGCGATGATCGCGCTCTCGGGTCTCATCCACGCGTGGAAGATCTTCATGCCCGCTGAGCCCGCCTCCACCACGGGCGCCCCGACCACCTGATGGCGGTCTGTCGATGACCGAGGCGCTGCTCGGGCTGGCGGCCATGATGGTGCTCGCGTTCCTGCGCATCCCCATGGCGCTCGCGATGGGCATCGTCGGCATCGTCGGCTATGCCTACATGCGCGACTGGAACTGGGCGGTGGCGTTTGCGACCGCCCAGACCAAGGTCTACGAAACCGGCCGCAACTACACGCTTTCGGTGGTGCCCCTCTTCATCCTCATGGGCAGTTTCGTGACCCGGGCCGGCATGTCGCAGGAATTGTTCCGCGCTGCGTACGCGTTCATCGGGCACCTCAAGGGCGGCCTCGCCATGGCGACCGTGATGGCGTGCGCCGGGTTCGGCGCGATCTGCGGCTCCTCGATCGCAACGGCCGCGACCATGGCCAAGGTCGCCTACCAGTCGATGAAAAAGCTCGGGTACTCGGACGCGCTCTCCACCGGCGCAATCGCCGCGGGCGGCACGCTGGGCATCCTGATCCCGCCTTCGACCATCATGGTGATCTACGGGATCATCACCCAGACCAACATCGGCAAGCTCTTCGCGGCCGGCATCCTTCCGGGGATCCTCGCGAC
>JANMXB010000569.1:0-3270 GCA_031380765.1 Pseudomonadota bacterium
ATGGATCTTCGTAGCCCAGCGTCTGGCGCGAGTAGTGAAACGCTTCGGCGTGCATGTCCTCGTGAAAGGCGGCCAGGTTGCTGAAATAAAGCAGCCGCGTGTTTTCAGGCTCCTTTTCCAGCCGGCGCAGAACGAGGCCGAGCACGTCGGCCTGATAGGCGCGCGTGGACTCGAGCGAAGGCAGCCTCAGGGTCCAGCGCGTTTCGTGCGCGACTTTGGCCGAGTCGAATAGCGCGTCGGACCCGGGCAGGAGCGAATCGCCCGGCGCAGCGTCCGCGCGATGCCGCAGGCACCAGAACTCCTGGAACCAGGCCAGGTGGCCGAGTTCCCATAGCGGCGGATTCACAATCGCCAGCTTCGGGCCGAGCAATCGCCCACCGCGCAGATCCTCCGTGACCCGCGTCGAACGCGCGCGGGACGCGGCCAGCTCGACGGCCAGGGTGCTAGCATCGCCGGTCATGAAAATCTCACTCGTCATGCCACCGGGCACCGCAACGCGCACGGGCAACCATCACACCGCGCAGCGCTGGGCCGGGTTCCTGCGCAAGTCCGGGCACCGCGTGTCGGTCGAAGAAGAATGGAGTGGCGCCAGCATCGACGCACTGATCGCGCTGCACGCCAGAAAAAGCGCTGATTCGGTGGAGGCATTTCATGAACGGTTCCCGGAACGGCCTTTGATTGTAGCCCTCACCGGGACCGACCTGTATCGCGACATCGAGGACTCGGCCGCGGCCCGGCGCGCGCTCGAGCTTGCGTCGCGGCTCGTGGTGCTTCAACCGCGCGGCCGCAGCCACCTGGCGCGCAGCCTGCGCGCGAAAACTCGGGTGATTTTCCAGTCCTCCGCCACGCGGCTTACCCATCGCCCGGTGAGAAATCGTTTTCGCGTGATCGTGGTCGGCAACCTGCGCGAAGAAAAGGACCCTTTCCGTTGCGTCGCGGCGCTGGCGCATCTTTGCCCGCGCGGCAGCATCGAGCTGGTCCAGTTGGGCGCGTCCCTTGCGCCGGAAATGGCGAAGACCGCCAAAAGCTGGATGCAAAGGGACAGCCGCTATCGCTGGATCGGCAGCCGTCCCCATGCGCAAGCCCTGCGTGAAATCGCGTCCAGCCATCTGCTCGTCGTGAGCTCGGTGATGGAAGGCGGCGCCAATGTGATCTGCGAAGCTTCACGCATCGGGGTGCCGGTGCTCGCCTCGCGCGTGTCCGGCAACATCGGCATGCTCGGGGCGGGCTATCCGGGCTACTTTGCCTTGTTCGACGAGCGCAAGCTCGCCCGGCTGATCGCGCGCGCCATTGACGACAAGGCGTTTTACGCGGGCCTCAAGCGCGCGGTCCTGGCTCGCCGGCCGTTGTTTGCTCCCGCCGCGGAGCAGCGCGGGCTGGAGGATCTGCTGCGGGAATTCGCTTAGGGTCCCTCTTTGTGCGACAGCGCACGGTGCGCCGGCGGCCGCCGCGTTGTAATAGTTGCTCGACCGCATGCCCTGCAAGCGAAGGAGGCCCCGTGAGAGCACGCAAGAAAGCACCCCCCCCAGCGCCGAAGGTCGGCGCCTCCCAGGTGCCGGCGCATCCGAAGCCGAAGGATCCCGCGCACGAAGAGTGGGTCATCGACGAAGGCGCGGACGAGTCCTTCCCGGCCAGCGACGCGCCGTCGCACACGCAGCCCGCGCCGCCGAAGGGGAAGAAGTTCCGCGACTGAATTTATCTCAGCGGTCGCAGCAGGCCGTTGGCGCTTGCGGTAGTCACGATCGCATCGCATTGTTCGGCCGTGAGTCGCGTGCCCTCTTGTGCCGACTCGTTGCGCATCAGGTTGCCCGCCGCGTTGGAATGATCGCCGGAATCGGCAAGCACGTGGGCGAGTTCGTGAGCGATCACCACCGGCAGGTCGCGCGCGCCTGAGGCAATCCATACCGTGTCGGCCATTTCAGGACGGGTGCGGCTGTTCGCGCGGCCGACGGCCTCCGCGTCGAAGGCGGGGCGATTCAGCGTGTCGGCTACGAAGAAGACCGTCGGTTTTGGCAAGGCCAGCATCCTGGCGAGTTCCCGCGACACCGGCGTGAAGAGCGACCGGTAGCGCTTCGGACCATCGATCTCATACAAATCGATCGAAGTGCGGACGGCGCATTGAGCGAGGATGCCTGCCGCGCGCTTCGCGGCGTCGAGCACTTCTTCGGCGCGCCAGCCGGTCGAGTCCATCACCGCAAGCGCGAGGCGCAACCCATGCGCGGGCGGCGATGCGCCGCCGATAGCCTGGCTGGCTCCCGGGAATTCCCGATGGCTGGTGACCCGCAGCGGGGTTTCGCCCGCCGGCCGCGCAAGAGTCGCCGTCGTGACCAGTGCGATGCCGGCGGCGAGCGCGCGCAGCCGCTGACGGTCGATTGCTGCCATTATCTGCCCGTCCCCCGCTCCAGGAGCCAGTCTCCAGTCAAATTGCTGCCATGGGTGGGCATCATGCGGTCGCGCAATACCGGTCCCGGCCGGCGGCCTTCGCCGCATACAGCGCCCCGTCAGCCGCCTTGAGCAGGCGCGCGGATTCGATTTCAGCCCTCCCCTCGTGGAACGCAATGCCGACGCTTGCGCTGATCGACGCAGTCCCGCTGTCGAGCGGGAAATCCGCGCGCATTGCCGTAACGATGTTGCCGGCGATGCGCAGCCCGTTCTCGCGCGCGCCGAGATTCTCCAGGATTGCGGCAAACTCGTCGCCGCCGAACCGCGCCACGGTATCGGTCGCACGCACCGACGCTGTCAGCCGTTTGGCGAATTCCTTCAGCACGGTGTCGCCGGCCGCGTGGCCGAGCGTGTCGTTGACGGCCTTGAACCTGTCGGCATCGAGGTACATCACGGCCATCAGCGCTCCGCTGCGGCGGCTGCGCAGCAGCGCCTGCTCCAGCCGGTCTTGGAACATGCCGCGATTGGGAAGCCCCGTGAGCACGTCATGGGCTGCACGGTGCGCCATTTGGAACTCCTGCTCCTTGCGCTCCTGGATATCCACGTTCGTGCCAATCGCGCGCAAAGCCCTGCCGTCGTGCGCGCGCTCGACAACCTGGCCGCGGCTGCGTATCCATTTCCAGTCGCCCGAGTACATGCGCACGCGATGCTCGATCGCGTAATGGGAAATCGTGCCCTTGAGCATTGCGCCTACCATTTCGCCAACCGCCGCTGCATCGTCCGGATGCATCAATGCGGCCAGATCCCGGACCGTGGTGTCAGTGGGCAGCATCCGGCCGCCGAGGAGCGCCGACCATTGCTCGCTCAGGTGCACCCGGCCTGTACGCA
>JANMXB010000113.1:0-4884 GCA_031380765.1 Pseudomonadota bacterium
GGCCGGCGTGATCTTGTTCATCACCTCTGCCGCGGTGTAGCCCAGCATGCGCTCGGCGCCGACGTTGAAGATCTGGATCACGCCCTTGGCGTCGGTGGCGATGCTGGAGAAGTTCGCGCTGTTGAAGATCGCGCTTTGCAGCGCTCCTGCCTTGAGCAGCGCCTCTTCGGCCTGCTTTCGCGCCGTGTTGTCGGTGCCGATCAGCAGGTACCCGATGATCTTTTCCTCGGCGTCGCGCAGCGCGGTGACGGACACCACCGCCGGGAAGCGGCTGCCGTCCTTCCTGAAGTACGTCAGCTCGTAGATGTCCTCAATGCCGCGCGAGGCCTTGAATACCAGCGCCTCGAAACCCGGCGTGATCGTGGTCCCCAGCTCCAGGCTCAGCGCCTCGGCGCGCGCGATCACCTCCTGGGGGTCGGAGATGTCGGCCGGCGTGATCTTGTTCATCACTTCTGCCGCGGTGTAGCCGAGCATGCGCTCGGCGCCCACGTTGAAGATCTGGATCACGCCCTTGGCATCGGTGGCGATGCTGGAGAAGTTCGCGCTGTTGAAGATCGCGCTTTGCAGCGCGCCGGCCTTGAGGAGCGCCTCTTCGGCCTGCTTTCTCGCCGTGTTGTCCGTGCCGATCAGCAGGTAGCCGATGATCTGTTCCTGCGCATCGCGCAGCGCCGTGACGGAAACCACGGCCGGGAAACGGCTGCCGTCCTTGCGAAAGTAGGTGAGCTCGTAGATGTCCTCGATCCCGCGCGAGGCCTTGAACACCAGCGCCTCGAAACCCGGGGTGATCGTGGTGCCCAGCTCCAGGCTCAGCGCGGCGGCGCGCGCGACCACTTCCTGCGGGTCGGAAATGTCGGCCGGGGTGATCTTGTTCACGACGTCGGCGGCGGCGTAGCCGAGCATGCGTTCGGCGCCGACGTTGAAGATCTGGATCACGCCCTTGGCATCGGTCGCGATGCTGGAGAAGTACGCGCTATTGAAAATCGCTTCCTGGAGCGCGCCGGTGTTGAGCAGTTTTTCGTGGCGGCCGGAATCCTGTCCCGGATCGCCCGGCGGCTTGACGGCGACGCCGGCGGGCGTGCCGGCAGGGGTTACGGGTACGGGGATCGCCGACATTTATACCGCCTCATGGTGCCAAGGAAAGGGCCCTGGAGGCTGGTCGGGCGTCAAAAGACGCTCGAATGGCGCAGTAACCGGCTCAGTCGGAGAAAAAAGTGCAAGTTCTCCAATGCATGCATTATGCGTCTGTGCGCCCCTCTCAAACTGTTCGCTACCGAACTTAAAAGGGGATCCCGAAGGCTTCAGCCGACCCGGCTCATCCGACGTGCGGGGTCACTCCCAGCGATTCGAACGCCACGCGATGAAAGTCGTCGGTGGCCTCGCGCGCGGCGGTGACCCGGATGCGCTGGACGCCTCGCGCGAAAGGGATGTCCAGGCGCGAGCCCCGGTCGGCGATGCCGGGGGCGATCAGCATTTCGCCCGGCCCCAGCGGAGCGCTGTCGGCGTCGATGAGGATGCCGCGCTGGAAGTGCTCGAGGAAATTGCGGTCCAGGCGCTTTTCCTCCTCCCAGACGCTCGCGTAGCCGGTGGTCTCCAGCCGGAACCACGCCAGCTTCGCCTGCCGCGTGAAGATCGCGATGCCCAATCCCAGGGAGTCGCCTACGGCGCCGATGCGCCTCACGGCCCCGACCACCCAGTCCGGCCCCGGCGCGACATACACGGCGACGAGAGTTCCCAGTTTCGCCCAGCGCGCCTCGCTTCGCGGCACGAGCAACCCCAGGCCGCCGACGCTCGCATCCACGAGCTGGACACGCGCGGCGGCAAGATTTTTTTTCAGGACCTTGGTTTTCTTCTCTTTGCCGGCGACGTCGAGCACGATCTGGATTTGCGCACCCTGCACCGGCTGGTCCTCCAGGCTGCCCTGATCCAGGGCCGGGATCGCCTCCACTGCGCTCTCGAAGCCGCCCCTGACCAGCGCCGTGGCCTTAAAGGCGACGCGCTTGGTGCGCCGCTGCGGCGGCGTCGGGCCCCAGAGGTCGATCAGGCGGTTGATCATCGCGTTGCGCTCGCGCAGCGTGAAGCCGGGGCCGAACATCGGGTCGGGCTCGGCCAGGTCGGTGTCCATGTTGCGCTCGAGCATTGCCTTGAGGCGCGGCAGGCAGTTGAACGCGTCCAGGTAGAGGACCTGGCTGCCCGTGTCCTGCAGGCGTCGCACCGCGATGGGCCGCGACGAGCCGCGCACTTCGATCGCGCAGATCGCGCCGGGGATCACCTCGCGCTCCAGCCGCGCATTTGCGGCGATGCGCCCGGCGATGCGGAACGCAAGCTCGATGTCGCGGGCGAGCAGGGTCTCGAGGCCCGCCATGTCGAGGAGCACCAGGCGCGTGTATTCCTGCTTGACCGAGCTGGTGAGCGGCTTGCCCGCATAAATGCGCATGGGTTTGCGCAACACGTCGCGCGCGCCGGCCAGCGCATACAGCACGTGCAGGTCCTCCCAGATGTCGTCGACGGCCGGCAGGCGCAGCATGTGGGCCAGCGTAAAGCGGCGCGCCAGCCAGCGGGCGCGGCGCAGTGCCAGCAATGCGAGATTTTTTTCGACCCAGCGCGAGGGTTTCTCTGCTGCTTCGAGCGTGAAGCCGAAGCCGGTCGCAAACGCGGTCGCGCTGTCGAGCATCGCGCGCAGGATGGCGATGTCCCCGTCATGTCCCTCGTCGGGCTTTCCGCCGGGCGCGAGGAAGTCCTCGGCGAGCTCGCCCCAGTAGGACCTCGCGGCGCCGTCCAGCGCGATCAGCACGCGCGCGCGCAGGCCGGGCGTGAAAGCATGGTCCGCGTTGACCGACTGTGCCCAGTGCGTCAGCTCCGCCAGGCCGGCAACCGCATCGACCGGCAGTGCGGCGATCATCTTTTGCACCCCGTCTTCGTCTTTGAGGGGATGGTCGGGCAGCGTCTCCCGCCCGAACGCAAGATCGCGGAACCGTGACAAGTCGAATGCACCCATGCTGGCCGCTCCTGTTACCCGCACACCGCGCGAACCTGGCGCATGTCGGTCAGGCCCTGGAGGATCTTCTCGATCCCGTTCTGCTTCAGGGTGCGCATGCCGGCGGCTACCGCGGCGGCCTTGACCTGGGTCACCGAAGCGCGGGTCTGGATCAGATGTTTCACCGCGTCATCGGCGCGCAGCAGCTCGTGCAGGCCCACGCGTCCCTCATAGCCGGTCTTCGCGCACTGTTCGCAGCCCGACGCCCTGTAGAGGACAATGTTTCCCTGGGGATCGCCGTATTGCGCGCGCCAGGCAGGGAGCTCCTTCGCCGCCTCCAGCGCCCCGTCCATGCAGTACTCCCCCGCCAGCTCGTCGAGCTCCGCCGCAGGCGGCGCGTACGCCCGCCTGCACGCTGTGCACAGCCGGCGGGCCAGGCGCTGCGCAAGAACGCCGAGCAGCGCGTCGGCAAAGTTGAAAGGGTCCATCCCCATGTCGAGCAGGCGCACGACACTCTCCGGCGCGCTGTTGGTGTGCAGCGTCGAGAGCACAAGGTGGCCGGTCAGCGACGCTTCGATGCCGGTCCTGGTCGTCTCGGCATCGCGCATTTCCCCGACCATGATCACGTCGGGATCGGCGCGCAGGAACGAGCGCATGGCCGCGGCGAAGGTCCAGCCGATTTTGGCGTTCACCTGCACCTGGCGCAGGCCCTCCTGGGTAATCTCGACCGGATCTTCGGCGGTCCAGATCTTGCGCTCGTCGGTGTTGATGTAGCCCAACAGGGAATGCAGGGTCGTCGTCTTCCCCGAGCCGGTCGGCCCGCATACCAGGCACAGGCCGTGCGGCTTGGCAACCATGCGCTTCACGTCGCGCAATACCTCCTTGCTGAATCCGAGTGAGTCGATCGACAAAGGTTTGGCCGCCGCCAGCAGGCGCATCACCACGTCCTCCAGCCCGTTGTTGGTCGGGATCGTCGCCACCCGCAGCTCCAGGCGCGCCGGCCCAAAGCGGCTGAAGTCGATCTTGCCGTCCTGGGGCTTCCTCCGCTCGGAAATGTCGAGCGTGCTCATGATCTTGATCCGTGAAACCAGCGCAGCGCGGAATTTGGACGGCAGGTCGAGGTAGTGCGTCAGCACGCCGTCCTTTCGGAAGCGGATGCGCGTGTTCTTTTTCCCCGGGTACGTCTCGATGTGGATGTCGGAGGCCTTCTGCCGGTAAGCGTCGAGGATCACCTTGTTGACCAGCTTGACCAGCGTGTTGTCGGTCTCGACGATCTGCTCGTCAGCCATCTCGATCTCGCCGCCCTCGGCGGCAAGCTGGATGACGAGCGCGTCGATGCGGCTTTCCCCCGCCGATTCGCGGTAGAAAGCCAAGTCGTCCTTGGTGTCCTTGAAATCCAGGACCTCCAGCACACCCGCGCTGAAGGCCGCGGCATTGACGTAGTACTTCTGCACCGCCGCGCGAATGTCGTCCTCCTCCGCCATCACTGGCAGGATTTTCATTCCAGTGGCGAAGCGCAACTCCTCCAGCACCTTGGTCGCCAGCGGGTTCTCGATCGCGACCACGAGCGCTGCGTCCATCTGGAAAACCGGCATCACGTTGTGCCGCTCGGCGAGCGCAGCCGGCACCTTGGCCACGACTTCCGCGATGATGCGGAACTTGTGCAGGTTCACGAAGGGGATGCCGAGTTTCTTCGCCATCACGGTCTTGATCATCGCCTCGTCGACCACGCCCATCTCGATGAGGACCTGCCCGAGCGGCACCTTGCGATTCCTCTCCTGCTTTTTCAGCGCGTTGTCGAGTTCCTGTGCGGTGAGCAGCCCCAGCTCGATCAGCACTTCACCAAGCCTGAGGACCGGGCGCTGCTGCTGGTGCTTGAGGGCCGCCGCGAGTTCCTCCGCGGACACGAT
>JANMXB010000214.1:0-3057 GCA_031380765.1 Pseudomonadota bacterium
CCGTCCAGCGTGCCCTTGGATACCGCTTCCAGCAGCCCGAAAGCAGGCACCACGGCGCCCGCGGGCAGCACTTCGATCTTGAGGTCGCCGCCGGTCATGTCGTTGACCTTCTTGGCGAAGTCAGTGGCGTACTCGTGGAAGATATCCTTCGCCGGCCACGTCGATTGCCAGCGCATGCTGATCGGGCCGGCCTGACCCTTCGCGATCATCGGGAAACCTAGGGTCGCCGCACCCGCGGTGGCGGCGGCAGCGCCGGTCAGGAATTTGCGGCGCGTGGCGTCGGGCTTCGATTGCTTGGACATGGATGCGTCTCCTCTGTAATGGATGTCTCTCTTGTTCCGAGAGTGCAGCCCCGGGCGGGGCGGTGTTCGAAGGCTTGCGGATTCTAACCGGGGCCGGGAGGGGGGGCAAGAAAGCGCAGCCTCTTGCGCACTGGAGCGCCTCGCGCGAGTACAGGAGCTAACTGGTGTTTATTCCCTCATCCGGCGCGGGTCGCGGGAGCCGGCCCGCCAGGCGGTGCGCCCTTGTGGCGCTCGTTCGGGTGCCAGCCCAAAACGGCGAGAAGCACAAAGAAGCCCACCACGTAGGCCACCGCGACAAACCATCCGTGTTTCAGCCACAGGCCAACCGACTTCGCCTCCGGGTACATGTTCGCCAGCGCGACCCCCGCGCTCGAGCCGAACCAGATCATCGAGCCGCCGAATCCGACCGCATAGGCGAGGAATCCCCAGTCGTAGCCGCCCTGTTTCAGTGCCAGCGCAGTCAGTGGGATATTGTCGAATACCGCCGACACGAAGCCAAGCCCGAATGCCGTTTGCCATGACGCCACGGGCAGCTTTTCCACCGGCATCATGGAAGCGCACAGGATCAGCGAGAGCAGGAACACGCTGCCCTTGAACGCCCCGGGCAACAGCTTCCAGTCGGGCTGCCGCCAGATCGCGGCCACCAGGATAGCCGCCCAGACGCCGGCCCCGATGAACGGAAACGCGTCGGACAGGTGGCGAAAACTCACGTTGACGACCACGTTCACCCCGATCGCCGCCAGCAGGATGAAAGCGACGATCGCCACCCGGGCCCAGTCGACTGTGATGCCGGCCGGCGCATCCTTGCTGATCGGGGAGTGCTTGTGCTGCTGGATTGCGGCCGGGATGCCGAAGATCACCATCGCAACGCTCGCCGCCACATAGGCCTCGACCACATCGAGCGGGCTCACGCCGTCGATCCACATCATCGTCGTGGTCGTGTCGCCGACGACGCTGCCCGAGCCTCCCGCGTTGGAGGCCGCCACGATGGCGGCGAGATAGCCGATATGCACTTTGCCGCGGAACACGGTCCCCGCAATGGTGCCGCCGATGATCGCCGCGGCGATGTTGTCGAGAAACGACGACAGCACGAAGATCACCACCAGCAGGACGAAGCCGCCCTTCCAGTCGTCGGGCAGGAAGCGCGGCAGGATCGCGGGAATGCGGCTCTCCTCGAAATGGTTCGAAAGCAGCGCGAAACCGAGCAGCAGCAGGAGCAGGTTGGAGAGGATCACCCATTCGTGCACGAGGTGCATCCCGAGCCCGGGGAGACCAGCGCCGGTCTTGAAGCCGGTGAACCCGAGCTTGTAGAGCGTGATGACCGCAAGGCCCGCCAGCGCCACGCCGAGCGTGTGGCGGTGAAAGAGCGCCACCCCCGCCAGGATGAGGGCAAAAAGGATGAAGTCGAGCGGGATTCCGAACGGGCTCATTGTCAGCAAGTCGGCTGGAGAGCCGCGCGGGATCTAGGGGAGTGCCGCAGAAATGTCAGTAGCGCTTCAGGCTTTGAGGGCGGCCAGCACTTCGTCGAGCATCTTCTTCGCGTCGCCGAACAGCATGCGGTTGTTGTCTTTGTAGAAAAGCGGGTTGTCGACGCCGGCATAGCCCGAGGCCATGCTGCGTTTCATCACGATCGAGGTTTTCGCCTTCCACACTTCGAGCACCGGCATGCCGGCGATGGGACTTGCCGGATCGTCCTGCGCGGCAGGATTGACGATGTCGTTGGCGCCGATGACCATTGCGACGTCGGTCGCCGGAAAGTCCGCGTTGATCTCGTCCATCTCCATGACGATGTCGTAAGGGACCTTGGCTTCGGCCAGCAGCACGTTCATGTGACCTGGCATGCGTCCGGCCACGGGATGGATCCCGAAGCGCACGTTGACGCCTTTTTCGCGCAGGTAACGGGTGATTTCGTAAACCGTGTGCTGCGCCTGCGCCACTGCCATGCCATACCCCGGGACGATGATCACGCCATTCGCGTCGCGCAGCAGCTCGGCGGCTTCGACCGGGCTGATCGGCACGGCTTCGCCCGCGGGCTGCGCGCCGCCCGGCGCGGCAGGCGTGCCGCCGCCGGTCCCGAACCCCCCCGCAATCACGCTGATGAAATGCCGGTTCATCGCCCGGCACATGATGTAGGAGAGGATCGCACCGCTGGATCCGACCAGCGCGCCGGTCACGATCAGCAGGTCGTTCGACAGCATGAAGCCGGTGGCCGCCGCCGCCCAGCCCGAATAGCTGTTGAGCATCGACACTACGACCGGCATGTCCGCGCCGCCAATCGCCATCACCATGTGGATGCCGAAGAGCAAGGCGATTACGGTCATTATCAGCAGCGGCGTCATGCCTTGCGGGATCGACTCGGCGTGCAGGAACTGGCGTCCCATCCAGAGAACAACAAGAAGGCCCGCCAGGTTCATCCAGTGGCGCCCGGGAAGAAGCATCGGCTTGCCACCGATCTTGCCGGAGAGCTTGCCGAAGGCGATCACCGAGCCGGTAAAGGTCACCGCGCCAATCAGGATGCCGATGTAGATTTCCATTTCATGAATCGACTTCGCGGCGCGGCAACCTGTACGGCATGATCGGCATGACTCTGGCGGTGGTCGCGACGGTCTTCGGGCCGCGCGTGTCGCCTGCGGGCATCGGCTGGATCCTCGGCGCGATGGCGGTCGGCGGCAGCATCGGCCTCTACGCCGCCCGCACCGTGCAGATGACGCAGATGCCCGAACTCGTCGCTCTCATGCACAGCCTCGTAGGGCTT
>JANMXB010000216.1:0-2372 GCA_031380765.1 Pseudomonadota bacterium
CCCACCAGCTTCTTCTCGCTGTCGACGATCTCTGCGGTTGCTCGTCCGGCCGCCTCGCGGAATACGTCGGAGAACGCCTTCCTGTCGGCTTCGCCGAGCTTTGCCCAGAGAGGGGCGCCGACGATCGTGAGCAGCGCGTCCGTGATGTGCGCGGTAAGATTGATGTGCGTCTGCACCTCGTAGAATTTCTTTGCGTCGATCGTGGGCAGCGGATTTTCCTGTGCGTCCACGGTCTTGTTCTGCAACGCGAGATAGACCTCGGCAAACGCGATCGGCGTCGGATTGGCGCCCACCGCCCGCGGAAACAGCGTGTACAGCGGAGCGTCGGGTACGCGGATCTTGAGGCCCTTCATGTCCTCGGGTTTGTTGAGCGCTTTGTTCGAGGTCGTCTGGCGGTCGCCGTAATAGGTGATCGCGACCACCTTGTTGCCGCCGGTCCCCTTGGAATAGCCGTCCGCAAGCTCGCTGAACAGCTTCGAGGTGGAAAACTTCTTCCAGTGATCGAAATTGCGGAACACGAACGGGGCGCCGCCGATCGAGATCGGCCCGTAGCTGCGGCCGGCGAACAGCTGGCCCGTGTAGATGATGTCGACAGTGCCCAGCGTGAGTCCCTGGTTGATGTCGGTTTCCTTGCCGAGCGACGAGGCCGGAAACACTTCCATTGCGTAGCGGTTGGACGTCCGCTTGGCGATCTCCCCGGCCGCCCACACTGCGACGGTGTGATAAGGCTCGCTGGTTTCGTAGACGTGCGCGAATTTGAGCTTCTGCTGCGCCAGCGCGCCGCCCGCGGCGAAAGCTGCCGCCACCGCCGCAATTACCATCAGTCCTGATTTCATACACCCTCCCCAAGTGACGCCGTTTATCCCGTCTGCGGTGCCGATTCTACCGTGCCGGCGTCCGCGCCGATCAGGGTACGAGAATGATCGATCCCGTGGTTTTCCTGCCTTCCAGGTCGCCGTGCGCCTTTGCGGCATCAGCAAGCTTGTAAGTGCCGGTGACCTCGATTTTCACCTTGCCCGAGGCGACGATGTCGAACAGCGACTTGGCCGTTTCCTCCAGGTCAGTCCGCGTGGCCGTGTAATTGACCAGCGTCGGACGCGTGAGATACAGCGATCCCTTTTGCGCCAATATGCCGATGTTGACTGGCGCCACGGCTCCCGAGGCATTGCCGAAAGACACCATCATGCCGCGCGGCTGAAGACAGTCCAGCGATCCTTCCCAGGTGCTCTTGCCCACCGAGTCGTAGACGACGGGCACGCCTTTGCCGCCGGTTATTTCCTTTACGCGCTGGGTGAAGTTCTCGGTCGAATAGTTTATGACGTGGGCACACCCGGCCTTTTTGGCGAGCGCAACCTTTGCGTCCGAGCCGACGGTTCCGATCACATTCACGCCGAGCGCTTTCAGCCACTGGCAGGCGATGAGGCCGACGCCGCCGACCGCGGCATGCCAGAGTACCGTGTCGCCCGGCTTGGGCTTGAAGGTGCGATGGATGAGGTACTGGACCGTCATGCCTTTGAGCATCATGCATGCGGCCTGCTGGTCGGTGACGGCTTCCGGGATCTTCACCAGGCGATCGGCCGGATACAGCCGCGCTTCGGCGTACGAGCCGACCGGATTGCCGGTGTAAGCGACCCGATCGCCGGGCTTGAGGCCCGCGACGCCGGGCCCGACCGCCTCGATCACTCCGGCGGCCTCCGATCCGAGTCCCGAAGGCAGCGGCATCGGATACAGGCCCGAGCGATGGTATGTGTCGATGAAGTTGACGCCGATTGCCGTCTGGCGGATGCGCGCCTGGCCGGCCGCCGGCTCGCCTACGGCAACCTCCTCCAGCTGCATGACCTCGGGACCGCCCGTCTTGTGAAACCTGATTGCCTTCGTCATCGTCTTCGCTCCTGTGATTCGAATCAGTGGAAAAGCGTGAGCACCCCGGTGTAGCCGTACAACCGGTCGTGGGATATTTCGCCGTTGCAGAAGAATCCTACCAGCGGGACCGCTCCGATCGCGTCCCGGATCAACTCCAGTTCGCCGCCGCGGCGCCCGAACATATGCTCGCCGCGGCCAACACATGAGAAATACAACGCCCCGCGGGCCGCAGGAACCTCCCGCTTGAGCTCTGTGAGGATCCGGGAGAGGTCCTCGCGCGCCGTCTGCGCGTCGCGCTTGCAGAACACCAGGGCCGCGCCGGGCTCGGGAATCTCGCCAACCGCCATCAGCTTGTTCTTGGGGTCGATGCCGACCAGGTTGCGCACGACGTAGTCGCCGGTGTCCGAGCCCTTTACCGGAAAACCGACATGCATGAATTCCGCCGCCCGCCGAAGGTCGCGCGCGAGGACTTCGCCCACGTCTTCGCGGAATACGTCGAGTGCGGGGCG
>JANMXB010000221.1:0-5722 GCA_031380765.1 Pseudomonadota bacterium
CAGCACCGCCATCCACGGGCTGCCCTGTTCGACCGTCACGTAGTACAGGACCACGTAGGTTGCCACGCCGAAGATTGCGCCATGGCAGAGCGGCGTACGGCCCGCGTAGCCGGCCAGGATGTCGATCGACATGGCGAGCACGGCAAAGATCAGCATCTCGGTGGCAAGACTGGTGTGATATCCGGGCAGCAGGGTCGGCACCGCTGCGAGCAGCACAAGGCCGGCGATTGTATAGCCCAGGCGCCGGCCGGGCCGCATGCTCAGGCCGCCCTGCCGAACAGGCCCAGCGGCCGAAACGCGAGCAGCAGGGCCATCGGGCCGAAGATGACGAAGTAGGCCAGTTCCGGGAACCAGACCTGCCCGAAGTTGGCGAGCATCGCCACCAGCAGGCTGCCGATGGCCGCGCCCGCGAGGCTGCCGCGCCCGCCGATGATCACCACCGCGAGGCTGAACACGAGGATCTCCGAGTCCGCGGTCGGATAGAGCGACAGGAACGCCCCGCCCAGCGCCCCGCCGACGCCTGCAAGGGCCGCGCCGAGCATGAAGGTGAAGACGAACACGCGTTTGATGTTTACGCCCATCGCATCGACGATCTCCGCGTCGTCCACGCCGGCCCGGATCAGCGCACCTAGACGGGTGCGGTTCAGGAGCAGCCATAGTCCGGCGAACACCGCGATACCCACGCCGAGCACGAACAGGCGGTATTTCGGATACGCCACCTGGCCAAAGACGAGCGGGCCGCGCAGCCATTCGGGCACCGGCACGCTGAAGGTGTCGCCGCCCCAGATGACCAGCGCGAGGTCGTTCATGACGAGCGCAAGGCCGAGCGTCAAAAGCACCTGGCGCAGGTCGAAGCCCTTGACGAAAACGAGCAACGCGCGGTCGATCAGGTAGCCGACGAACGCGATGCCCGCCGCGGCGGCGAGGATCGCGAGCGTGAAGCTGCCAGATCGGGTCGCGACAGTCAGCGCAATGTAGCCGCCTAGCAGATAGAGAGCCCCGTGCGCGAGGTTCACAATGCGCATCAGGCCGAAGATCAGCGTGAAGCCGCTCGCGACGAGAAACAGCAGCGCGGCGAACGTAAGCCCGTTGAGGATCTGGAACAGGGTCATGCTCACGCTGCGCGCCTCGTCGGGGCCGGGTGGCGGCTACTTCAGCGCGTCGGGCCGCTCGGACCGGTACCAGTCCGCAATCTGCTCCCCGGTCCAGAACAGAACGTCCATTTTCGCGCGGATCCGCTCGAGGGTCATTCGGTAGTACTTCAGACGGTGGGGTACGCCCATGATGTACGGGTGCACCACGAGCGCCATGACGCGCGCCGAGGCGTGCGAGTCGGCGTAGATCTGGTCGAACTGGTCGCAGGCGCGCTGCAGGTATTCGTGCGCGGAGTGGTGCTGGATCAGCATCATCGCGACGTCGTTGCACTCCTGGGTGTAAGGCACGTTGAGGATGGGACGGGTTTTCGTCTTCAGCACCACGGGTTCGTCGTCGAGCACCCAGTCGCACACGTAGTCGTAGCCGTGCTCGACCAGCAGATCCGGCGTGTTCCAGGTTTCGGTGAGGCCCGGCCCGAGCCAGCCGCGCGGACGCTTGCCGGTGAAGGCCCGGATGGCCTCGGTTGTCTTCGCGATGTCCTCGGACTCGTTCGCGACCTTCTGCATGTTGGTTTGCGTGTAGCCGTGGCCCATGAACTCCCAGCCGCTCGCCTTCGCCGCTGCGGCAATGGCCGGGTAGGCGCCGATCGCGGAGCCGTTGATCGCAAGCGCGGCCTTGATCCCGAGCCTGTCGAGCATTTCGTGCATGCGCCAGAAGCCGACGCGGTTGCCGTATTCGTGCCACGCCCAGTTGGGAATGTCCGGCATCGGCAAGCCGCCTGCGGGCGGCGTGAGCACGGTGCGCGGCATGGGCTGGTTGATGTCCCATTCCTCCACGTTGACGATGGTCCACACGACCATGCGCGCGCCGCCGGGCAGCTTGAGGGGAGGGCGCGCGTTGATCGGCGAATAGGCGACGCGTTCGGTGGGCTGCATGCGTCAGGCGCCTTTGGTTTGTGCGGTGTACCACTCGAGGATCTGCTCGCCGTTCCAGTGCAGCACGCCGGGCATCTTGCCGATGCGCGCGTAGACCTCCTCGAGGTACTTGATGCGGAAAGGCTGGCCGCTGATATAAGGATGGATCGCGATCGCCAGGATCTTGGGCCGCTCGGCGCCTTCCTCGTAGTAGCGGTCGAAGGTGTCGATGACCTTGCGCGTGAAGTACGCGGCCTCATGGTGCTGGACGATCATCATGGGGATGTCGTTGTTCTCCACGGAATAAGGCAAAGTTACAAGAGGGCCGTTCTTCGTCTGGATCGTAGTCGGCTCGTCGTCGTAGACCCAGTCGCCGATGTACTTGATGCCGGCCGCGGCAAGCAGCTCGGGGGTCTCGAACGTCTGCGTAAGCCCGGGTCCGAGCCAGCCGAGCGGGCGCTTGCCGGTGAATTTCTCCAGCGTATCGAGCGAGCGCTCGATCATCGCCTGCTGGTTCTCCTCCTTGTGGATTGGTCCCTGCTCGAAGCTGTGGCCCATGAATTCCCACCCCGCGTCCTTGCAGGCCTGGGCGACGCGCGGATAGTCGATGCAGACGCGCGCGTTGATCGATACCGTCGGACGGATACCGAGCTTGTCGTACAACGCCTTGAAACGCCAGAAGCCCACACGCATGCCGTACTCGTGCCAGCTCCAGTTCGGCACGTCTGGAATCAGCACCGCGCCGGTGGGCGCCGGCAGCACCTGGCGGGCCATCGGCTTGCCGATATCCCACACCTCGAGGTTGACGATGGTCCAGACGACAACCCGCGCCCCGCCGGGAAGCTTGAGCGGGGGGCGGTCGACGATCGCGGAAAACGCAACACGCTCGCGGGGTTGCATGGACATGGAAGGGCCTCTATCGGGGTCGGGGTTTCAGTTCGGCGAGCAGCGCGTCGCCGGTCATCACGAAACCGAACGCGGTCCGGATGCACAGCAGCGCGGCGGCATGCAGCTCGGGTGAGTCCATCGTGTCGACGCAGTCCTCGACTACGACTACCGCGTAGTCCCTGGAGCAGGCCGCCGCGACGGTCGAGAGCACGCAGCTGTTGGTATTCACGCCGGTGATCAGCAGAGTGTTGATGGAATGCGAGCGCAGCAGGAAATCGAGATCGGTGCCGACGAAGCAATCGTAGCGCTTCTTGGTATCGACCACCCAGTCGCCGGAGGCGTGAATTTCGGGCAGGATCGTGCAACCCGGGGACCCGGCCAGGTTGTGCTTCAGCACGTGCTTGCGCGGGTTGTCCGGGTTCTCGGCGCGCGTGCGCCAGAACGGATTGCTGCGGATCTCCGCGGGATCCCGGTACTGAGTGAGCAGATGGGCCACGGGGATGCTCGCCCGCCGGCATGCGTCCAGAAAGCGCCGGTTCGCGTCGACTATGCGGCTCGCCTGGGCCTGCGATTTGACCGGCATCGTCGCCACGGACAGGTCGAGATGGCCGCGGTGCAGGTCGATCGCAACCACTGCCGCCCGAATGTCGTCCACACCCAGGTTCATGCTGCCTCCTTCGCCGCTCGGATCGCGCGCCAGACGCGCTCGCTGGTCGCCGGCATCTCCATTTCGGTGATGCCAAGCGGGGCGAGCGCATCGAGGATTGCGTTCATCACCGCCGCCAGCGCGCCGACCGTGCCGGCCTCGCCGGCGCCTTTTGCGCCGAGCGGATTGCGCTTGGTGGGGACAGGATTGCTGCCCACCTCGAAAGCGCAGACGTCGCTCGCGCGCGGCATGGCGTAGTCCATGAAAGAGCCGGTAATCAACTGGCCCGACTCGGGATCGTAGACCACCTGCTCCATGAGGATCTGCGAGATTCCCTGCACCAGGCCGCCGTGCACCTGACCCTTGAGCGTGAGCGGATTGATGACCGTGCCGACGTCGTCCACCACGGCGTAGCTCGCGAGCTCCACCGTGCCGGTGTCGGGGTCGATCTCGACTTCGCAGACGTGGCAGCTGTTCGGGAAAGTCTCCGCTTCCGGCGAGAAGGCGCCGCTCTCGAACAGGCCCGGCTCCATGCCGGGAGGCAGCTTGGCCGGCATGAACGCAGCCCGCGCGACTTCCTTCAGATCGATGCCCCGGTCGGTGCCGGCAATCGCGAAGCGGCCGTCGGCAAAAGCGAGGTCGACTTCATCGGCTTCGAGCAGGTGCGCCGCGATCCGGCGTGCCTTGGCAACGACCTTGTCGGCCGCAACGGTCAGGGCGCTGCCGCCGATCGCGGTCGAGCGGCTGCCGAAAGTGCCGATGCCGTACGCCACCTTGTCGGTGTCGCCGTCGATGAAGCTCAGGTCGCCGGGCACGAGACCCAGACGCTCGCAGGCGATCTGGGTAAAGGTGGTGGCGTGGCTCTGGCCCTGGTCCTTGCTGCCCATGACGATCGTCGCGGTGCCGCCCGGCTCGAAGCGGATCTCGGCGTACTCCATGCCCGGCGCACCGGCGCGCTCGATGGCATTCGCGATTCCCAGCCCGCGCAACTTGCCGCGCCTGGCAGCCTCATCGCGGCGCGCGGCATAGCCCTGGTAGTCCCCGAGCGCAAGCGCCTGGTCGAGATTCTGCGCAAATTCGCCGCAATCGTAGGTGAAGGTAAGCGCAGTCTTGTAGGGCATCGCCGAAACCGGCAGCAGGTTCCGGCGGCGCAGCTCGACGCGGTCGATGCCGAGCAGCGCGGCAGCTTCGTCCACGAGCCGCTCGATCACGAAAATCGCTTCCGGGCGGCCGGCGCCGCGATACGGCGCGATGGAACTCGTATTGGTGAACACGCCGCTGACACGGGCGTGGGCCGTCGCGATTTTATAAACGCCGACCAGCGATCCCAGGTTGGAAAACGTCGGCAGCAGCTGACGGTCGGACGATACGTAGGCACCAAGGTTCGACGTGTTGTGCACGCGTAGCGCGAGGAACCCGCCTTGCGCGTCGAGCGCGAGCTCGGCTTGGCTCACGCAATCGCGGCCGTGCTCGTCGGCCAGCAGAGCCTCGCTGCGGTCGCAAGCCCATTTCACCGGCCGCCCGAGTTTTTTTGCCAGCCAGAGGACGAGCCGGTACTCGGAGTACGCCCACCCCTTGGTGCCGAAAGCGCCGCCCACGTTTTCCGATACGACGCGGATGCGGTGCTCGGGGATGCGGAAGATATTGCGGGCCAGCTCCTCGCGGATGCGGTGCGGGTACTGCGTGTCGGCGTGCAGCGTATAGCGGTCCTCGCCTGCGTCGTAGCTGCCCAGCGCGCCGCGCGGCTCCATGTACTGCGCGTGGACGCGGCTGATCGTGTACGTGCGCTTCACGACGTGCGCGGCACTGGAGAACGCCGCGGCGGTGGCCGCCTTGTTGCCGACCTCGAAGACGTTGCAGACGTTGTCCGGGCACTCGTCCCACACCGCCGGCGCGCCAGGCTGCGCGGCCCGCGCGGTGTCGGTCACCGAGGGGAGATCGCCGTAGTCGACCGCAACCAGTTCGGCCGCGTCGCGCGCCTGCATGAGGGTTTGCGCGACGACTGCAACCACCGGATCGCCTACAAAGCGCACGCGCACCTCGGCCAATCCGCGGTGGCCGCGGGTGAACATCGGCGAGCCGTCCGGACGATTGCGCTTGAGGGTCACGGGAATCGTGCCCAGGCCGTCTTTGATGAGGTCGTCGCTCGTGTAGACACCGAGCACGCCGGGCGCGGCCA
>JANMXB010000234.1:0-2452 GCA_031380765.1 Pseudomonadota bacterium
AGCCCCGCAAAATGTGCAGGGTCGCAAATGTCTGCTTTCGGCCACAACCGGACCTTCGTGGCTGCGGTCCAATTTGCCCGAAAACTGCCGTTCACGCGTTACCGGAGCCTACTCGATCATCCTGTCGGCACGCAGCAGCAATGACTGCGGAATCTTGAGGCCAAGGGCCTTCGCCGTCTTGAGGTTGATCACCAGCTCGAAATTTGTCGGCTGCTCCACGGGGAGGTCGGCCGGCTTCGCGCCGGCGAGAATTTTTCTGACGTGGGCGGCGGCCAGGCGGGTTATCGGGAATTCGCTCGACACGCCATAACTGAGCAGGGCGCCGGCGTCGGCAAAGGCACTGGACATGCCGAAAACAGGAATCTGGCGCGCCGTCGCGAGAGAGACGATTGGCGCGCGATTATCAAAAAGCATGCTGTCAAATCCTGTAAGGAGCGCGTCCGGCCGTGTTTGGGATAGCGCGGCAAATGCGCCGCCGATGCGTTCGGGGGCATCGGCTTCATACGCGTCAGCCGTCGTGCCGGCGCCGGCCGCCGCTCTTTGAACGGCCTGGAAAATGGGGCGATTCGACGCATTCTGCGGATTGATCAACACCGCAAGACGCTTCGCCCTGGGCAGGGTTTCGCGGACAAATTCGACCAGTTTCGCCGCCAAGTCATCGTTCATGGTCGCTATTCCGGTGGTGTTGCCACCCGGGCGCGCCAGGCTCGCGACGAGGCCGCTGCCGACCGGGTCGTTCAATCCCACCATGACGATTGGAACGATTTTCGTCGCCTGCTGCACGGCGCGCGCCGACGCGATGGTCATGACCAGAATGACCGAGGGTTTGCGGCCCAGCGCTGCTTCAACCAGTTTCGGGAAGCGATCGTAATGTCCGTCGGCCCAGAACAGATCGAAGACGTAGTCCGTGCCTTCGGTTAGGCCGTTGTCGCGCAGTCCCGTTCGCAGTGCGGCAAGTGTTGCCGCGCCGCCTTCGGCCGCGCCGCTCGCGATCAATGCAAGGCGGGCGGGTCCCGGTTGCGCGATGACGAAACGCGATCCAGCGCCAAGCGAAAGTAGAGCGAGCATTGCGTCACGCCTGTTCATCCGACCCCTTTCGGTAGCCACGACAAAGCGTAAGCACCGGGATCGGAGGGCGGAGCACCCGGTCAACCCAAGTCTGAGGTCAGTCTACTCCCTGAATGTCTACTTTCTAGAAAGTTGACCGGCCGCTGTGGGTCGAAAGCAGGCGTTCAGCCGGCCCAATATCGACGGTTGTTCCAGGCCGCGAGGTCCCACGCGATGGCCTCGGACAGCCGGAATTCCTCCAATTCATGCAATCATGCCGCATGATTTAACAACCTCACGGAAAAGGACTCCGGATGCTGAAAATGGTGGGCAACAGCGGACAGCTTTCCCTCGGCAAGAAATACGCAGGCCGGTATTTCCAGGTCGAACAGCAGCCCGACGGTGCGGTGCTGCTGCGCCCCATGACGCTGATTCCCTCGACGGAGGCCTGGGCGCATGAGCCGGCGATGCTCGATCAGCTTCGCCGCGCCGGCGAATGGGCCAAGCGCACCCCGCCGGCCGCTACAGACCCCGACGGCCTGGCCGCCAAGGCATCGAAAAGGAAGGGCAAGCGCGGTTGAGCGAGGGCGTCCGCCTCGACCTGAATTTTCCGGACTTTCAGAAAATAGCCGGCCGCCACCGGCACGAGAGGAAATTCGCCATGCCAGACCACCGCCCAGAACACAACCGTCGCATCTTCCTTGGCGCAACCCTCGCCCTCGCGGCAAGCGCGGGAATGTCTACGCGGCTGCTCGCGCAGGGCGCGCGCGCGCCGACACCCGAATGCAAGCCCGGACGCACTACCCCGGCCCAGACCGAAGGGCCGTTCTACTCGCCGCGCACGCCGCTCAAGACGAATTTCCGCGCCGACGCCAAGGGCGAGCCGATCGTGCTGGAGGGTTTCGTGCTGACCACGCAATGCATGCCGCTGGCCGGTGCATGGCTGGATTTCTGGCATGCGGACGCAACGGGCGAATACGACAACAGCGCCTTCCGTCTGCGCGGGCACCAGGTGACCGACGCCCAAGGGCGCTACAGGCTCGAGACGATTCTTCCGGCGGTCTATCAGGGCCGCACGCGCCACATCCATGTCAAGGTGCGCGCGAAGGAAGGCGGACGCATCCTGACGACGCAGACCTATTTCCCCGGCGAAGGAGGCAACGCCCGCGACGGCCTTTACCGCCCCGAACTGGAGGCGCGGCGGTCAGGCGAAACACTGCACATGGACTTCGTCCTGCCGGGATAGCGGCGCCTTATCGCGCAGACAACGCAAGCACGGCCTGCAGCACCGCGGTGCGCGCCTGGCCGAGCACCATGCCCTTCCAGTCGTCGGCATCGACATAGAAGGCGTCGAGGATCGCGCGCTTGATCGATGCGCGCTTTGCGGCGCCGGCATCGGGGTGGA
>JANMXB010000252.1:0-1706 GCA_031380765.1 Pseudomonadota bacterium
TTGCGAGGGCGCTCGCCGTGTCGCCCAAGCTGATCATCTGCGACGAGCCGGTGTCGGCCCTCGACGTCTCGGTCCAGGCGCAGGTCATCAACCTGCTCGAAGACCTGCAGCAGAAATTCAATCTTACGTATCTATTCGTCGCGCACGACCTGTCGGTGGTCGAGCACATCAGCACGCGCGTCGCGGTCATGTACCTGGGCCGGATCGTGGAGATCGCCAGCGCGAGGGAGCTCTACACCGCGCCGAAGCATCCCTACACCGAAGCCCTGCTGTCGGCGGTGCCGATTCCGGACCCGAAGGTGAAGAGGAAAAGAATCGTGCTCGAAGGCGACGTGCCCAACCCGATTCGGCCGCCGCAGGGCTGTCATTTTCATCCGCGCTGCCCGCGTGCCTTCGAGCGCTGCTCGCGCGAGGCGCCGCTTCTCAAGGAAGTCATGCCCGGACACGTGGCGGCCTGTCACTTGAACGACCGGTAGACGACCAGATCCCGGCGCGGGACGCCGGATGGGCGATAATTCGCCCATGTCCGCAGTACATCCCGCATCTCCAGGCGTCGCCTCTTCACCCCAGCCCCTCCCGCAGCCCCGCCGCAGCGAATGGCGCACGGTCGCCGGCCTGCTGCCGTATCTGTGGGAATACAAATGGCGCGTTGCGCTGGCGCTGGTCCTGCTGGTCGTGGCCAAGCTCGCCAACGTGGGCGTGCCGCTGGTGATGAAAAAGATCGTCGATGACCTCGACCCGACGCTGGCAGTCGTCGCGGTGCCGGTGGCGCTTCTGGCGACCTACGGCATCCTGAGGTTCCTGACCACGCTGTTCGCCGAACTTCGCGACGTCGTCTTCGTGCGCGTTGCGCAGCGGGCGATCCGGCGCGTGGCACTGGGCGTGTTCCGCCATCTGCACGACCTGTCGCTGCGGTTCCACCTCGACCGCCAGACCGGCGGCATGACGCGCGACATCGAGCGCGGCACGCGGGGCATCTCCACGCTGCTGTCGTACCTGATTTTTTCAATCATCCCGGTGATCCTCGAGTTCGCGCTGGTCGCCGCGGTGCTGCTGGCGAGATTCGACTGGCGGTTCGCCGCGATCACTTTCGGGGCGGTGGCGGCTTACATTGCGTATACGTTCTTCATCTCCGAGTGGCGCATCGAGATCCGTAAACATGCCAACGAGCTCGACTCGAAGGCCAACACCCGCGCCATCGACAGCCTGCTCAACTACGAGACGGTGAAGTATTTCGGCAACGAGGAGTTCGAGGCCGGCCGCTACGACGAGAGCCTGCAGCGCTATGAGTCCGCCGCGGTGAGGAACGAGATGTCGCTCGGCCTGCTCAACATCGGCCAGAGCCTCATCATCGCTGCGGCGGTGACCGCGCTGATGGTGCTGGCGGCAGAGGGCGTTGCCGCCAAAGCCCTCACGCTGGGCGACCTGGTGCTCATCAACGGCCTGCTGATCCAGCTGTACGTGCCGCTCAATTTCCTCGGCATGGTCTATCGCGAGATCAAGCAGTCGCTGGCCGACATGGACCGCATGTTCCACCTGCTCTCGCAGAACCTCGAGGTCAAGGACCAGCCGGACGCGCCCGACCTTCCGCAGGTACCGGCGAGGGTCGAGTACCGCAACGTGAATTTCAGCTACCAGGCAAACCGGCAAATCCTGTTCGATGTGTCGTTCGCGATCCCGGCGGGCTCGCGGGTGGCCGTGGTCGG
>JANMXB010000298.1:0-3496 GCA_031380765.1 Pseudomonadota bacterium
CCGACCAGCTGGGCCAGGGAGAATTCCCTGTCCGCGGCGGGAATCTGCGATGCCCCATGCCCGCGCAGGTCCATCCTGACGACCTTGCAATGGCGCGCGAGTCGCGGCGCCCATTTGAACCAGCGGCGCGAATTGCCCATCGCGGCATGCAGGAGCAGCATGGTTTCCGGCTCTTTCCACGGATCGGTGAAATCGTCGACGTAGTAGGCGACCTTCATCCCGTCGCGCGCGTTGAACGCCTGCGTGTTGAACGTGTCCATTGCCTGTCCTTGGCCCGGCTTTTGAAGGGGAATTGCCTGTCGTTGTTCTTCGAATCGTGCGGCGTTCATCCGATCGAAGTCAAGGCACGTTCGCCATCGGCGGAACTTTGCGCCCCGCCGCCGGGTCCGGTACATTGCACTTCCAAAGGTGCCAGCATGCGCGCAATCGTCCTCGGTTCCGGTTTACTCGGCGTTTCCTCCGCGTACTACCTCAGCCGCCTTGGCCATGAAGTCACCGTCATCGACCGGCAGGCTTCCCCTGCGGCCGAAACCAGTTTTGCCAACGGCGGCCAGATTTCGGTCAGCCACGCCGAGCCCTGGGCCAATCCCGGCGCGCCGCTCAAGGTGCTCAAGTGGCTCGCCCGCGAAGACGCGCCCCTCCTGTTTCGCATCCGCGCCGACCTGCGCCAATGGCTCTGGGTGCTCGAGTTCCTGCGCGAATGCACGCCCGAACGCACGCGCCACAACATCGGCCAGATCGTCAGGCTGGGGACGTACAGCCGCGAGACGCTGCAGGCCCTGCGCCGCGAAACCGGAATTGCGTACGACCAGCGCACGCAGGGCATCCTGCATTTCTATACCGACAAGAGGGAGTTCGAAGCCGCGCTGAAGCCCGCCGAGCAAATGCGCGACCTCGGGTGCGACCGGCGCGTCATCAGCGCGGACGAGGCGGTGCAGATCGAGCCTGCGCTAAGTCACGTCCGCTTGCAGCTGGCCGGCGCCACGTACACCGCAGAGGACGAATCCGGCGACGCGAACCTCTTCGCGCGCGAGCTGGTCAAGCTGTGCGAGGCCGATGGCGTGAAATTCCTCATGAACCACACCGTCACGGCGCTGCGCGAAGCCGGGGGGAAGCTCGACCATGTCGAGGCGACGGACAAGGACGGCCGCTTCCAGCGCGTTCGCGGCGACGCGTATGTCCTGTGCATGGGTTCGTTCAGCCCGCTCTATGCCGCACCCCTGGGGATCCGGCTGCCGATCTACCCCGCGAAAGGCTATTCGGTGACGCTGCCGGTGAAGGACGAATCCATGGCGCACCGGGTTTCGCTCACCGATGACGAGTACAAGCTCGTGTTTTCGCGGCTGGGCGACCGGCTGCGGATCGCGGGAACGGCGGAATTGAACGGCTACGACCGGGATTTGAATCGCGTGCGGTGCGAGGCGATCGTGCGCCGGGTCGAGCAATTGTTTCCGGGGGCGGGCGACACCGGGGAGGCGCAGTTCTGGACCGGGCTGCGGCCGGCCACGCCTTCCAACGTGCCGATCATCGGCAAGTCGAAATTGCCCAACCTGTTCCTGAACACGGGACACGGCACCCTCGGCTGGACGCACTCGTGCGGGTCCGGGAAGTCGATTGCCAGGATCGTGAGCGGCCTCGCGCCGGAGGTGGCGTTCGAATTCGCGGGAATGTAGCTGTGCGGTCTGCCGAACAAACAGGTGCCGTGAATCGGGCCACGATGGACTGCGTGACTTAGTTCCTAGTGATCGCAGCAGCACAGACCGCTCCGGAGGGCAGGTCCAGCATGGGCTTCCTTCCCGAGGGGCTGCCATGAAGACCATTGACGTAACGTTCGAAGATGCTTGTATCCTGAGGGCTCTGTTCATTGTGGGAGTCGCCAGCGTGTCTGTAGCGCATACTGACCGCCTGATCAGCGCCAGGCTCGCCTGGATCGACCCCAGAGAAGGGTCGCTGCAGATTTCATACAGGGGTCGCCACGCGCTTCGCGTATGGGATGCCACTAAATAGAGCCTTTACCAGGAATCCGTCGTGCCAGACCGAAAATTACATCCGGGATTTGACCGCACCGTTGTTGGTTTCGGACAGGACTATGAGGTGCGCTACTGGTGCAATTTGTTCGGCTGTTCGCTCTCCCAGCTGCGAGCGGCCGTCAGGGCGGTCGGAAACAGCGCCGACGCCGTGCGGGTGCAGCTGAAAAAGAAGTGACCGCGCCGTGCCTGGCAGGTTGCGCATGTGGTCTAGCGCACAGAGACCGGGGCAAGCCCGCACCATGATCCGCGTGCCATGTCCAGGACGAATCCACTGCTGAGAACGCCCGATTTTCTGACTGGCGATGACATTGTCGCTTTTCTCGGCAATCCTGCGGCAGTGGATCGAGCCCCATCGACGCAATGGAAATGCGCAGGGTGCGGCACGCTCTATATCTTCGAGCGTCCGTCGCCAAGCCCGGACGAGAATTGCCGCTCCTGTGGGGGCGTCTGCTGGAAGGCTGGTTAGCGGGATTGCCGTGGAGCTGAAGTAGGGTTGGTACCCGGGTCCGCGATCCGGGGCGGTTCGCCTGCCTGGGATCACAACCGCGTGAACCCCTCCTGGAGCCCAGAGAAGGTCGAAAGCGCTGGAGTACGCGATCCGAAGGCCTCAAGGCCCGGGCCTTGGTGCGTCAACGACGCTCCAATAGCGGCAAACGCGGGATTGCCGAGCGAAAAATCGGCCGGCCCCTCGCTGGTATCCCTGCCATTGACGTTCTCAAGGTGGAACTGCAGGAGCGCGTTGGTGAGCGCCCAGCTCGTCAATTCCGGACCGGACGTACGCTCCGAACCTGCTGCCCGCTCCGCCTGGGGCGCCGTCGAAAATAACCGCGACTGGCCGACTGGCACAGCGGCCGGTGCACCGGCATCGAATGCCTGCACGGCGTCCAGCATGGTTTGCATATCGAGCGGCACGTCTGCACTGGCTCGGGCGCCTTCCGAATTCCGGCTTTCCGGGCTTGTGAAGGGCGGGGTCGCCGGATCGCTCCGAAAGAGCAGGCTCGGGTCGCTGTATTGCGACGCCGCCAGGACACCGCTTTGGGAAGCATCGGAAGTCCTCACCGGTGCGACCGCTTCAACCGCGGCGGGTACGATCGGAGGCCGAGCGATCGGAGGCGGAACGATTTCTGCCGGAATGACGGGTGTCGCGGCGATGTCAGCCGGAGCGGTTGCCACCGCTGGGACCGGCGGTGGCGAGTCTGCCGCGACAACCGGGCTCTCGACAGGCGACGCCTGAACCACGTCTTCGCCGGCTTGACCGCCACCGCTGTTTGAGCCTCCTCCTCCGATGGCTGGATCATCCGGCACCGGATTTTGCCCCGGTCCGGCTTGTTCATGCGGACTTGGATGGTCCTGCGGAGGATCCGAGGCGGGCGGATCCGGCGGTTCCGGGACCGGGACAGCCAGAGGCGGGAGGAGGACGGCCATCGCTACGACAGCGCCGTCGGCAAAGCGAACCTGCTCGATGC
>JANMXB010000585.1:0-3226 GCA_031380765.1 Pseudomonadota bacterium
GGAGAGGTCCGGAATCTGCGACTTGTCGGCGCTCGCGGGCTCGGCCATCCAGACCCACAGGCAATGGTCGCGCTCGACGATCGCGTAGCTTTTTACGCGCGCGTTGTCGGGAATCTGCGGTTGCGAGGGAATCTTCACGCATTTGCCGCTCGCGTCGTACTGGAAGCCGTGATAGCCGCACTGGATCGTGTCGCCGACGACGGCGCCGAGCGAAAGCGGGTAGTGGCGGTGGCAGCACCGGTCCTCCAGCGCTGCGAGATTGCCCTGCATGTCGCGGAAAAAAACGATGGGTTCGTTGCAGATCATGCGGGCAAAAATGCCGCCCGGTTGAAGGTCCTTGGCCCATCCGGCCATGTACCAGCCATTGCGCAGAAATGCCATGCTTGCCTCCGCGAAAGTTTGTAACGCCCCGTCTATGTTAAGCCCGATCGTCCCGCCAGAATACATTTGCTTGACGGTTCGTTCCCCGGCTTGCGATGCTCCCATAGAAGCGGCGCGCATGCGGCATCGCAAAACCGAACACTCATGCCCTTGACCGGGCGAAAGGAAGTGGAATGGCAAAGCGTCTCGAAGGCAGGGTGGCGATCATTACCGGGGCCGCGCAGGGCATCGGCGCGGTGTATGCAAAGGCCTTGGCCGCCGAAGGCGCGGCGGTGGTGGTGTCCGACGTGCTCGACGCCGGGCCGGTCGCGAAGTCCATCAAGGAAGGCGGCGGCCGTGCGATCGCGCTGAAGAACGACGTGACCGACCCGAAGTCGGTGCAGGCGATGGTCGCCGACAGCATGAAGGAGTTCGGGCAGATCGATATCCTGGTCACCAATGCCGCGATCTTCGGCACCCTGTCGCTCAAGCCGGCCATCGAAATCGACAGCGCCGAATGGGACCGCGTGATGGCGGTCAACGTGCGCGGAGTGTTCGAGTGCGCGAAGGCGGTCGTACCGGAAATGAAGAAGCGCAAGTACGGCAAGATCGTCAACATCGCCTCGGGCACGGTGTTCAAGGGCACGCCGATGCTGCTGCACTATGTGACCTCCAAGGGCGCCGTGGTGGCAATGACGCGCTGTCTCGCGCGCGAGCTGGGCGATGACGGCATTCGCGTGAACACGCTCGCGCCGGGCCTCGTGATGAGCGACAACGTGATCGCCAACCCGGCCTGGAAGGGCGCGATCGTCGCCAACAACATCGCGAGCCGCGCGATCAAGAAAGACCTCTACCCGTCCGACCTGACCGGGACTCTCGTCTACCTCTGCTCGGCCGAGAGCGACTTCGTGACGGGGCAAGTCGTGGTGGTGGATGGGGGCTCGGTGATGCACTGAAATGCTGCCAATTTCGTAGCTATCTCCGCGCCTCTATTGGGTTTACAGCCGAAATACTGCCATTCGATTCTTTTCTTCTGAAGCCTTGCGCCTCTAGGTGAGTGGGTATATTCTATGCAACGTAACGTCCTTATAGCGGAAGCTTCGTTGCACAGGGTATACTATGCTGGCCATTGGTGGTCTTCGAGGGGCATCACGAGAGCGGTTGTCAAAGGTGCTGCGGCAAGCCAAGGGCAGCATTTCCCCGGCCGATGCCTCGCGTGTCCTGAACGTCGAGCAAGCTGAAGCGGCCCGACTGCTCTCGAAATGGTCTTCCCGCGGATGGCTGACCAGGGTGCGGCGTGGCCTGTATGTGCCGGTCCCGCTCGAATCGTCCACTGCGGATCTCCCGCTCGAGGACACATGGGTCATAGCCGATCGGCTTTTCGCTCCTTGCTACATCGGCGGCTGGAGCGCGGCGGCACATTGGGGTCTGACCGAGCAACTGTTTCGTCCGATACTCGTAATGACTACTCGCCGCCCGCGCGCACGCCGAGTAGAAGCGCGAGGTGCTGTGTTCATCGTGCGCACGATTGAGAAGAAAGGCATGTTCGGCCTGAAGCCGATCTGGCGGGGGAAGGTCAAGGTAAGCGTGGCAGATCCGACGCACACCGTCCTCGACCTTCTCGACACGCCGGCCCTTGGCGGAGGGATCAGATCCGTGCTCGACATCCTCAAGTCCTACTTCAACTCTACATATCGTGACCCGAAGCTCCTCATTCGATACGCAGATCAGCTTGGCAACAAAGCTGTCTTCAAGCGCCTTGGATTCCTCGCGACGACGTCTCTGCCAAATGAAGAAGAACTCATAGCTGAATGCCGTAAACGGCTCTCCGCCGGAAACGCCAACCTTGACCCGAAGCTTCCCGGCGATCGCCTTGTTACCGCTTGGCGCGTCCGCATTCCTGCCGGTTTCGCCGAGGTCCCGAAGGCATGATCGACAGGCAGGAAATTCTCGAGTTTGCGGGCGAAGTCGGGCTCGACCCGAATACAGTCGAGAAGGACTACGTGCTTGGTTGGATGCTCGCCGGAATTTCCCGGCACCCGGGCACGCGGGATACATGGCTTTTCAAGGGCGGCACGTGCCTCAAGAAGTGCTACTTTGAAACCTACCGTTTTTCCGAGGATCTCGATTTCACGCTGCTCGATGGCGCGCATGTGGACGAAGCATTCCTCCGCGCCGCATTCGCGGAAATCGCGCAATGGATCTACGACGAATCCGGCATCGAACTACCCGACGCCGCACGCACCTTCGAGATTTACGCTAACCCGCGCGGCAAGACCTCGGCGCAGGGGCGCGTTGGCTATCGCGGGCCGATGCAGCGGCAAGGCGACCTCCCGAGAATTCGGCTCGATCTCACCGACGACGAGCGGGTAGTACGCGGCGGGGAGCGCAGGACCGTCCACCATCCTTACTCGGATGCGCCGGAGGACGGGATCGAGGTCCTTTCCTACTGCTTCGAAGAGGTGTTCGCCGAGAAGTTTCGGGCGCTCGCCGAACGCGAGCGTCCGCGCGATCTATACGATGTCATTCATCTGCATCGCCACGATACGGGTGCCGACCGCGCCGCGGTGCTGGAAATTCTCACAAAGAAGTGCGAGTTCAAGGGCATCCCCGTACCCACACTCGAATCCCTGCGCGACAGCCCGCATCACACCGCGTTGCGCGCCGACTGGGAGCAGATGCTGGCCCACCAGCTTCCGCAATTGCCGCCTTTCGAAGCATTCTGGGATGAGCTTCCGGCAGTCTTCGATTGGCTGCGCGAGGCGCCGGTGCAGGCGCAGCTGCCTGCCATGGGATCGTTGCGCTCCGAGATCGACCAGACATGGCACGCGCCCGCGATGGCAAGCTCATGGCGCGCGCAAGGCAT
>JANMXB010000312.1:0-9166 GCA_031380765.1 Pseudomonadota bacterium
TTAACGTCTCGAACAGGTTGCTCGCCTGCCCCGCCTGGCGGTCCTGCCAGAAGCGCCAGCCCTGCCAGCCGGAAAACACCAGCGCGCCGAGCACCAGCGCCATCACGATGGCGTTGCCGTAACTGGCCCACCACGACTTGAGTTGCGCGAGCTGTTCCTGTTCTTCGAGATCGAGATGTGCCATTGGGTGCCTAAGTCGCTTCTTTCAGGGTGTTCGTGAACGCGGCGACGAGGTCGTCGCGGCGGATTTTTCTCTGAGGCGCGTCGCGGCGCAGGAATTTGAGCGTCAGCTCGCCCGCGCGCACCTCGTCCTCGCCAACGATCAGCGCGATCAGTGCGCCGCTGCCGTCGGCCTTCTTCATCTGCGCCTTGAAGTTGCCGCCGCCCGCATGCTGCACGATTGCGTGGCCCGCTGCGCGCAAGGCCTGCGCTGCCAGCAGCGCGCATTCCTGCGCCCCTTCGCCCTGGTGGATCACGTAGGCGTCGGGCGAGCGCGGCGCGGGCACGCGGCCGGCTTCCTGCCAGAGCGCGACCAGCCTTTCCATGCCCGCCGCGAAGCCGACCGCCGGCGTGGGCTTGCCGCCGATCTGCTCGAACAGGCCGTCGTAACGCCCGCCCGCGCAAACCGTACCCTGCGCACCGAGCTTGTCGGTGATCCACTCGAACACGGTAAGGTTGTAGTAGTCCAGGCCGCGCACGAGCCGTGTGTTGACGGTGCAGGGCACGCCCGCCACCGCCAGTAGTTTCTTGAGTCCGTCGAAATGCGCGAGTGACGCCTCGCCAAGGTAATTCATGAGGACCGGCGCGTCCTTGAGCGCGTCCTGAACCACCGGATTCTTGGAGTCGAGCACGCGCAGGGGGTTCGTATGCATGCGGCGCTTCGCATCCTCGTCGAGCGACGCGATCGTCTTTTCCAGGTACTGGATGAGCTCGCCGCGATAGCGCGCGCGCTCATCCAATGATCCGATCGAATTGAGCTCGAGGCGGATCCCCTCCAGGCCAAGCTCTTTCCAGAGGGCGGCGCACATGACGATGAGCTCGGCGTCGATGTCCGGGCCGGCGAACCCCAGCCCCTCCATGCCGAACTGGTGGAACTGGCGGTAGCGGCCTTTCTGCGGACGCTCGTGGCGGTACATGGGCCCCGCGTACCACAGGCGCACCGGGCCGTTGTAGACGAGGCTGTGCTCGATGGCCGCGCGCACGGTCGAGGCGGTGGCTTCCGGGCGCAGCGTGAGCTGCTCGCCGTTGAGCTCATCGGTGAAGGTGTACATCTCCTTCTCGACGATGTCGGTGACTTCGCCGATCGCGCGGCGAAACAGGCTCGTGTGCTCCAAGAGCGGCGTGCGGATGTTGCGATAGCCGTAGCGGAACGCCCAGTCGCGCACTATTTCCTCGAAGGCGAGCCAGCCGTGCGCCGCGTCGGGCAAAATGTCGTTCATGCCACGGATGGCCTGGAGGGTCGCAGCCATTCGCGCGTTACGACCCTTGGGCTGCCTTGATCGCGATGTGCTTCGACGCGAGTTTCGGGCGCTTGCGAATCGCGCCGGCGGCGTAATTTTTCTCCACGTACGCCGCCACGAGCGCTTGGAATTCCTCGGCGATGCGCTCGCCTTTGAGCGTCACGGTTTTTTCCCCGTCGACGTACACCGGCGCCACGGGCGTTTCATTGGTGCCCGGCAGGCTGATGCCGATGTCGGCGTGCTTGGACTCCCCCGGTCCGTTGACCACGCAGCCCATCACGGCGACTTTCATGTCCTCGACGCCGGGATGCTCCGCCTTCCAGACCGGCATCTGCGCGCGCAGGTATCCCTGGATCCTGTCGGCGAGCTCCTGGAAATAGGTGCTGGTCGTGCGCCCGCAACCGGGGCACGCGGTGACCAGCGGCGTGAAGCTGCGCAGCCCCATGGTCTGTAGCAGTTCCTGCGCCACGATGATCTCTTTTGTGCGCTCGCCGTTGGGCTCGGGGGTGAGGCTCACGCGGATCGTGTCGCCGATGCCTTCCTGCAGCAGCACGCCCATGGCCGCGGTGGAGGCGACGATGCCCTTGGAGCCCATGCCGGCTTCGGTCAGGCCGAGGTGGAGCGCGTAATCGCAGCGGCGCGCAAGGTCGCGGTACACGGCGATGAGGTCCTGCACGCCTGAGAGCTTGCACGAAACGACGATCTTTTCCGCGGGCAATCCCCACTGCACGGCCTGCTCGGCGGACTCGAGCGCCGAAGCGATGACGGCCTCGCGCATGATGCCGTTTGCATCCAGCGGCGCATCCTGCCTTGCGTTCTCGTCCATCATGCGCGCGAGCAGCTCGGGATCCAAGGAGCCCCAGTTGACGCCGATGCGCACGGGCTTGCCATACCGGCACGCCGCTTCGATCATGCTGGCGAACTGGTCGTCGCGCTTCTTACCGTGGCCGACGTTGCCGGGATTGATGCGGTACTTGGCTAGGGCTTCGGCGCATTCCGGGTATTGCTTGAGAAGGCGATGGCCGTTGAAATGAAAGTCGCCGATGAGCGGGACATCGCACCCGAGCGCATCGAGCCTGGCGCGGATCGTCGCCACCTGCGCCGCGGCCTCGGGCGAGTTCACCGTGATGCGCACGATTTCCGAGCCCGCACGCGCGAGCTCCGCCACCTGGCGAACCGTGGCTTCGGCATCCGCCGTATCGGTGTTGGTCATCGACTGGACGACGATCGGCGCGTCGCCGCCTATGGCAACGCCGCCTTTGTCGATGCGGCCGACCAGGACCTGCCGGGATTTTCTGCGCGGGGAAGCGGACATGGCGGCCGGTTGAGGAATTCAGTTCAGGGTCAGCCTGGCCACGTCGACCTTGAAGTGCGGCTTCAGGTCGACCGGCTGGTCGTTGTAAGTCACGTGCACGCTGGGCGCGTTGCCGATGGTGAGCTGGAATGGGGGGTCGCCGTCGATGATTTTCTCGCTGCCGGCCGGATTGAGCTGCGAGAGGAGGGTCGCGCCGTTGCCGCCCTTGATCTGCACCCAGGAGTCCTTTTCGAAGCGCATGACGATGCGGCGTTTGCCGGGGGCGAGCGGAGCGGATTTGGCGTCGTCGGGTCTCTTTTCTTCCATGCGCGCCGCAGTTTCGGGCACCGGCGCGGGGCCGGCGCTTGCGAACGTGGCCGGTTTCCCGTCACGCGCCAAAAATGCGTCGGGTCCGGTTGCGGCGGGCTCCGGTGCTTGTGCGGGAGCCTGGGGTGCGGGCCGGCCGGCGTCGACAAAAGCGAGCTTCGACGATGCGCCTTTTTCCTGGTACCACTCGAAAGCGTAGAACGCCACCACCGCGAGGATGACGACCGTCAGCACGGTGTAGATCAGGTTGCCGTGCTTGCCGCCCTCGGAGAACGGGATGGGCGTGCGCAGCGACACTGCCTGCTCCGGCCCGGCCTGCGTTCGGCCGGCCTCGGACACGCCCAGCTGCGCCAGGATTGGTGCGGGATCGATCTTGAGAAGCTTCGCGTAGCTGCGCAGCATGCCGCGCGCAAAGGTGCGGCCGGGCAATTTGTCGAATTCGCCCGCCTCGAGGGCTTCGATCAGGCGCGGCGCAAACTTGAGCTGGTTGGCCACGTCGTCATAAGACATCCCGAGCTCGGCGCGGCGGACCGCAAAAATCGCAGTCGGCGGCGGCTCGCGCGCGGAAAGGGCGACGTCGGCGGGCCCCTCCCCGGTTCCGGGCGGCAATTGGGTGGGCTCAGTCATGCTGCGCTCAATCGTATTCGCCGCGCTGCAACTGCTGGTATTCGCGCGAAGCCGGAAAGCGCCGGCGCAGCTGGTTGGCAAAGCTGCTTTCGGCAGTCGAGTCGCCGACCTTGCGCTCGATGCGCACCGCCAGCCACAGGCCTTCGGCGCTCGGCTCGACCACGCGGCCGTAGCGCTGGATCAGCCTGCGGGCTTCGGGAAATTCGCCGCTGCGGTAGTGGATCGACGCGAGCTTGAGCAGCGCGTTGGGCTCATCGGGCTCGAGCTTGAGCGCGCGCCCGAAGAAATCGGCCGCCTCCTTGAGGTTGTCCTTCTGCAGGGCGCACTGGCCGGCCGACGAATACGATTTCCACGGCGTCGGGTAGAGCGGATTGCGGATCGCCTGCAGGAAATAACGCGTGGATTCGGCTTCCTTGCCGGTCTGGCACAGGAACCAGGCGTAGTTGTGATTGATCTCCGGATCGGTCGGCGCATAGCGCAACGCGCGCTCGAAGCTTTGCTGCGCGAGCTGGTTCTCGCGCAGGTCCATGTAGACCAGGCCGAGCATGCCGTGCGCCGGCGCGTAGGTCACGTCGGCGCTGGTCGCCGTGCGCAGCACCTCGAGGGCCACGCCCAGGTTGGCCCGCTCGTAGTAGAGGGCGGCAAGCTCGGTATTCGCCCTTGCCCGCGCGCGTCCCTCGCCGGATTCGCTGATGTCGGAGCGCGACTGGTCTATTTCCGGCTCGACGGAACCGCCGCCGGCTCCCGCGCACCCGGCGATCAGTGCCGGGAGCGCCAGCGCGAGCAGGATTTTGACAACCGGTCGCTCCAGGCGTGGGCATTTCATGCGCGAACCTCCTTGATTGGCACCGCTTTCTGCGTACGGCGCGTGCGGTCGGCCACGTTTCCGGCAAGCTGGCCGCAGGCCGCATCGATCGCCTCGCCGCGCGTCCTGCGGGTGGTCACGGTAATGTCGGCACGCTGCAGTATTTCGGCGAAGCGCCGGATCCGCTCGGGGCTGGAGCGTGCGTACCCGGAGTTGGGGAAAGGATTGAACGGGATCAGGTTGAACTTGCATTTGATCTTGCGCGCAAGGGCGACGAGCTCCTTGGCGTTGCCGTCCGCGTCGTTTACGCCCTCGAGCATCACGTACTCGAAGGTGACGAAGTCGCGCGGCGCGCGGTCGAGATAGCGATTGCAGGCGGCAATCAGGTCCTTGATCGGGTATTTCCTGTTCACCGGCACCAGCTGGTCGCGCAGGGTGTCGTTCGAGGCGTGCAGCGACACGGCAAGCGCGACGGGACATTCTTCGGCGAGGCGGTCCATGCCCGGGATCACGCCCGAGGTCGAGACCGTCACGCGGCGGCGCGACAGCCCATAGGCATTGTCGTCCAGCATGAGGCGCAGCGCCGGGATCACGTTGTCCAGATTGAGCAGGGGCTCGCCCATGCCCATCATGACCACATTGGTGACGAATCGTTTGCCCTGACCGTGTGAATCACTGCGGCCGTGACGCCCCAGCGCGCGGTTGGCGATCCACAGCTGGCCGATGATTTCCGCGGTACTGAGGTTGCGGTTGAAGCCCTGCTTGCCCGTCGAGCAGAAAGTGCAGTCGAGCACGCAACCGGCCTGGCTGGACACGCACAGCGTGCCGCGGCGCGGCTCGGGGATATAGACCGACTCGACCGCGTTCGACCCGTCGACCTTGATCAGCCATTTGCGCGTGCCGTCCGCCGACGCGCTGTCGCCCGTCACTTCGGGAGGCTCTATGCGCGACGACGCAGCGAGGCTCTCGCGCAGCGACTTGGCCACGTCGGTCATCTGCGCGAAATCCGCGACGCCGCGCTGGTGGATCCAGCGCAGCACCTGCGTGGCGCGAAACGGCTTTTCGCCCAGCGTGGCGAAATGCCGCTGCAGCGACGCGGCATCAAAGTCGAGGAGGTTCACGCTCATCTCGTCAGCGCGCGAAAATCTCGCTCGCGGGAAAGAAATAGGCGATTTCGACGCTGGCCGTTTCCGGGGCGTCCGAACCATGCACCGCATTCGCGTCGATCGAGTCGGCGAAATCGGCGCGAATCGTGCCCTTGGCGGCCTTTTTGGGGTCGGTGGCGCCCATCAGCTCGCGGTTCTTCGCGATGGCGTTCTCGCCTTCGAGGGCCTGGATCACCACCGGGCCCGAAATCATGAAATCGACCAGGTCCTTGAAGAACGAACGCTCGCGATGCACCGCATAGAAGCCTTCGGCTTCGGCGCGCGACAAGTGCTTCATGCGCAGGGCGATGACCTTGAGACCGGCAGCCTCGAAACGCGCAACGATCCGGCCGATTGCGTTTTTGCCGACGGCGTCCGGCTTGATGATGGAAAGAGTACGCTCTACCGCCATATTCTGCTCGCTCCGTAAGCTTGGAAAAGGAAACCCGTTATTCTAGCACGGAGCTACGGGACATTCGTAAAAACAATGGCTTGCGGCTAATCTCGCGGGGTTAGTTGCCACTCCGGCGAGAGGCCCGCGCACCCCTTTGCGGCGCGGTATCCGGCCGCGATCCCCAGCCCCGGCACCCAGACCAGATCCTCGCCGCAATACAGGAGCGGCAGGCGATCGCGCTCCCACGGAGGAATGCCTGCCTCCTGAAAAAGGTTCTTCAAAGTGCGGCTGGGCCGGTTGGCGGCAAGGCGCATGCGCTCGCCGCCCTGGCGCTGCCTCACCGATAGGGGCTGGGCGCGCATCCTGGCCGCGTCAATACCCGCGCCGGTGCAGGCATGAAACACAACCTCGCCCGGCGGCGCTGCGACCGGCAGCAGTGACAGCTCGTCGCGAAAGCGGCGCAGGACCTTGCCGTCGTGCGCCAATTCCAACTTCGCATCGGCTGGCGCTTCGAACACTTGTCGCAGCATCTCGTCCAGGCGCTTCGCGTCGGGTGCCCGCGTGCCGCCCGCGCGCAGGAATTCGCGCAGCATCAGCTTGGCCCTCGCTTTCGGCGCGGCGCGCAGCATTGCCGCCGACAGCCTTTCGGGCACGGCCGCCGAGAGCAGATCCGCGGCTTCGCCAAAGTGCGCCGCCGCGCGCGCAAGGCTTTCGCGCCAGCGCGGATAACGCGCCGCCAGCAACGGACCCACGCTGCGCCTGATCCAGTTGCGCGCCAAGGACTCATCGGCATTGCTTTCGTCCTCGTCCCAATGCAGGCGATGCGCGATCGCATAGGCGACGATCGCTTCGCGCGGCACCGTGAGCAAGGGTCGAAGCGCGCGCAGCGCACTGTCGTGGTTCAGCGGCAGCGACCCCACCTCGGGCATGGCCGCGGCGCCGCGCAGACCGGCACCGCGCAGCAGGTTCATGAGTACCGTTTCGGCCTGGTCGTCGAGCTGGTGCGCCAGCGCGACGAAATCGGCGCGCGCGCCGGCGAGCGCGGCGTAGCGTGCGGCGCGCGCGGCAGACTCAAGACCCGCGTCGCGCCGCGCGGGGATTTTTACCCGTCGCACCGTAAGCGATACGCGCAGGCGGCGGCACAGCGTGCGGCAATTGCGCTCCCACCGCAAGGCGCTCGGGCTCAGGCCGTGATTGACGTGCAACGCGGAGAGCGCCAGGCCGAAGCGCTTCGCGCCCGTAGCCAGGCCATGCAGCAGTACGACCGAGTCCACGCCACCGGAAAGCGCAACGCAGACCGCCGATTTGCGCGCGCAGGCGCGCTCGAGCGAGTCGGCGAGCGCGTGACCGATGCGCGCGTCGACCGGCGGGGCCGCACCCGCCTTACTTCGCGCCGGTTTCCTTGAACTTGCCATAGCCCATCAGCCGCTCGAGGCGTTCCTCCACGAGCAGGGAGGGCTTCTTCGCCTGCAGGTTTTTCAACGCTTCGGCGAGCGTTTTCCTGAGCGCCTGCGCCGCGGCGTGCGGGTCGCGGTGGGCGCCGCCCAGCGGCTCGGCGACGATCTTGTCGACCAGTCCGAGCGTCTTCAGCCGGCTCGCGGTAATTCCCAGCGTCTCGGCGGCCTCGGGCGCCATGTCGGCGCTCTTCCACAGGATCGACGCGCAGCCCTCGGGCGAGATCACCGAATAAGTCGAGTACTGCATCATCACGGTGATATCGCCCACCGCGATCGCAAGGGCCCCGCCGGAGCCGCCCTCGCCTATCACCGTGCAAATCAGCGGCACCTTGAGCGAAGCCATCGCGTAAAGGTTGCGCCCGATCGCCTCCGATTGGCCGCGCTCTTCGGCGTCGATGCCCGGATACGCGCCCGGCGTGTCGACGAAAGTGAACACCGGCAGGCCGAATTTCTCCGCCAGTTTCATCAGGCGCAGCGCCTTGCGATAGCCTTCGGGCTTGGGCATGCCGAAGTTGCGCGCGATCTTCTCCTTCGTGTCGCGCCCTTTCTGGTGGCCGATCACCATGCACGATTCACCGTTGAAGCGAGCAAGGCCGCCCACGATCGACTGGTCGTCCGCAAACAGGCGGTCGCCGTGCAGCTCCTCGAAACCGGTGAAGAGCATCGCCACATAGTCGAGTGTGTACGGGCGCTGCGGGTGGCGCGCGACCTGCGCGACCTGCCACGGCGTGAGCTTGGCGTAGATCTCCTTGGTCAGCGCCTGGCTCTTCTTCTGCAGGCGTGCGATTTCTTCGGAGATGTCGACCGCGGCATCGTCCTGCACGAAGCGCAGCTCGTCGATGCGCGTTTCGAGCTCCGCGATCGGCTGCTCGAATTCGAGGAACGTGGTTTTGCTTGCGGGCGGAGGCATGGGGGGATTTTACTCGACTGGTATCGACGGTGGTGGATTCGGCACTCCGTCATCAACGGCTCAAGCGGTAATGACCAGCCCATGTCTCGTCATTTTGTGAAAGCCTTGGCGCGCCCGATCGGGCGCGCCTTGCATTCACAAAATGACGAGAGATATTTAAAAGCTGAAAAGAAAACCAGTTCTTCGTGCTTCTGCTCGCCAACTTCCCCAGGCTAATACTCCACCGGCACCGGATCCAAACTCCGCCACAGATACCACGTCGCCACGGACCGCCACGGCCGCCACGCCTCGCCATGCTCGCGCAGCTTGTCGAGCGGAATCTTCTCGTTGTTGTAGTAATGCACGTGGACTGCTTTTTGCAGTCCGAGATCGCCGACCGGAAAAATATCCGGGCGCATCAAGTTGAACATCAGGAACATCTCGGCGGTCCAGCGCCCAATGCCTCTCACCTGCACGAGTTCGTCGATGACTTCCTCGTCGCTCATCTTGCTCCAGCGGTGCGGATGGATGGTGCCGTTGGTGAAATGTTTCGCCAGATCGACGATGTACTCCACCTTGCGCTCCGACAGGCCCGCAGCCTTTAGCCGCCGGGCGCGCGCACGCAGCGCAATGATCTGCGCGGGCTGCATCTCGGGCGCAAGCGCCGCGACGCGGTTCCAGATGCTCTGGGCGGCCTTGACCGAGATCTGCTGGCCGACGATGGAGCGCGCGAGCGTGAAGAATGGCTCGCCGCGCCGCTGCAGCGAC
>JANMXB010000313.1:0-3090 GCA_031380765.1 Pseudomonadota bacterium
GAACGTGAAGCTGGCCAAGACCGGCGGTGACAAGGCGGCGCAGCGCCTCGTTGCGGTGCTTGAAAAAGTCCAGAAGGCGCTGGACCAAGGTCGCCCCGCGCGCACCGTGGATCTCGCCAAGGAGGAGCTGGTGGTGATCCAGCCGTTGTTCCTGCTGACCATGAAGCCGACGATGTACGTCGCGAACGTCGACGAGAAGGGGTTTCACGCCAATCCGCTGCTTGACGCGGTCGAAGCCCACGCGAAGAAGGAGGGCGCACCTGTCGTGGCGATCTGCGCCGCGCTCGAAGCGCAGATGGCCGACCTGGAGGACGAAGAGAAAAAGATCTTCCTCGAAGACCTCGGACTGGAAGAGCCGGGCCTGAACCGCGTGATCCGCGCCGGCTACACGCTCATGGGACTACAGACCTACTTCACGGCGGGGGTGAAGGAAGTGCGTGCGTGGACGGTGCAGATCGGTGCCACGGCGCCGCAGGCCGCGGGCGTCATCCACACCGATTTCGAGCACGGCTTCATCCGGGCCGAAGTGATCGCTTACCCGGACTTCATCGCCGGCAAAGGCGAACATGGCGCGAAGGACGCCGGCAAGATGCGCGTCGAGGGCAAGGAATACGTGGTGCACGACGGGGACGTCATGCACTTCAGGTTCAACGTCT
Organism: Pseudomonadota bacterium; assembly: GCA_031380765.1. Lineage (GTDB taxonomy): Bacteria > Pseudomonadota > Gammaproteobacteria > Burkholderiales > SG8-39 > SZAS-79. The sequence goes on from JANMXB010000313.1 coordinate 657, forward strand.
GACAGAACTCCGGAGTTCTCAGTAAGGCCGGTATTGCTGCTGCTGCGGCGCGGCCTGCTGCCAACCCTCAGGGCATTGCTGCACCTGGGGGTAGTACGCGTTGTAGCTGCGGCAGAAATATCCCGAGCCAGACTGCTGCGGCTGCATGGCCTGCGGCTGGCCGTAGCCGGGCTGCGGGTAACCCTGCTGCGCGTATCCCTGAGGAGCGTATGCGGGCTGTGCATACTGCCCCTCATAACCGCCATATCCGTAGTCGGGGCCATAGGCAGCCGGCGGATAGGACGGCGCATAGCCGTAGGGTTGCGCGTAGTACGGTGAGGCGAAAAGCGGTGCAGCAATGGCCGCTCCCAAAAGCCCCAGGCCGATAGCGGCACCATAACCGTAACCATACCCGCCTCGATAGCCACCGCCGTAACCACCCCGATAGCCGCCGCCATAGCTATGGCCACCGCTATATTGCCTGCCGCCGCCGCTGAATCGGCTGCCGCCTCCGGAATGACCGCCCCCACTTGCGTGGCTGCCACCCCCGTGGCCTGCGCGAGCCGCCTCTGCAAAGCCGGGCGCGGAAATTCCCATGATCAACGCAGAAAAGACGACGACCGGTGTGCGCAGTTTCATTTCAGTTCCTTATGGGCGAGTGACCCATTGGATAGGGTTTCGCCGGCGTGTTCTACCCTGTCGTGTAGATACTTCGTAACAGGGCGGTTACAACTCGCTCTCGCTAGGGCGCGAGCGGAACCGGCTGGATGCGCTTTGGTGCACCGCTTTTCTCCGCGGCGATCAGCGATTCGACGATTCTGCGTGCCTGGACGCCGCCGGTGTCGGTCGCAATGTTGACCCGCGGCACGCTCGCGTCGAGGTCGATGTTGGCCTGCTGCCCGCCGATCATCCTGAGGTCCTCGAGGAAGGCGCCGTGCGTCATGCGGAAATCGAGGTCCGAGATGCTGGGGTCGTCAGTGCCGAAGTTCTGCGCCTGCGCCCAGAAGTAGTGGCTGGATCTTTCGGTCTCTGGGGTGATCGCGTTTAGATTGCGCGTGGTCACGCCTTTTGAGCGGTCGCCTGCGCGCGCGCCGGTGCCGGCCAGCGCAGCGCCGATGTCCAGGCGCACGTAGGCCGGCGGCGTGAAAACGAGGTGCATCCAGCGGTCGACGATCGCATCGCGCGCAAAGCCGGCAATGGCCCGAAAGTACGAGGTCACGGGCACGTTCTCGGTCCAGCGCTCCACAGTCACCGCGTTGCCGTCCTTGCGGACTTCGGCCGGACCTTCCTTCGGCGGGATGGCAGTAGTGCCTAGCGACGAGGAGTGCACGAAAGGCAGATGGGTGAGGTCGCAGAGGTTCTCGACCAGCAGCAGGTAGTTGCCGGGCAGCGCGAGCCGCTCGCCGCGATAGCGCCACGCGGGATCGTCCAGCCAGTGAAAGTCCTCGATCAGCGCTTCGTCCGCGAGCTCCGGATCCCCCATCCAAATCCACACCATCTGGTGGCGCTCGACGACCGGGTAGCTGCGCACTTTCGCGTTCGGCGGGATGGTGTCCTGCGTCGGGATGCGCACGCATTTCCCCGAAGGATCGTAGGTGAAGCCGTGGTAGCCGCACTCGAGGTTGTCGCCGCGCACGCGGCCCGAGGAAAGCGGCGCATGGCGGTGGCAGCAGCGGTCCTCAAGGGCCACGGGCTTGCCGTCCGTGCGGCGGTAAAGCACCACAGGCTCGCCGAGCAGGATCCGGCGCAGCATCGCCATGCGCGCGATCTCGTTGCCCCACGCAGCCACATACCAGCTGTTTCTGAGGTACATGCTCAGGCCTGCCTTTTTGCGAGCGCCGCCTGCGCGTTTTCGCGCAGAACCCGGCGCAGCACCTTGTTGGCCGCGTTGCGCGGGATTTCGTCGAAGAAGAGGTAGGCGCGCGGGCGTTTGTAGTTGGCCAGCGTCGAGTCGCGGCAAAAGCGGTCGAGCTCGTCCTCGCTCGGGCGGGTGGCCCCGGGGCGCACGCAGGCGACGACGATTTCGCCCCAGCGCTCATCCGCAACGCCGAGAACCACCACCTCGGCGATGTACGCGTGCTTCGCAAGCGTGGTCTCGACCTCGTAGGGATGCACGTTCTCCGCGCCGGTGATGATCATGTCGTCCACCCTGCCGCGCACTTCGAGGTCGCCGTCTTCGCGGCGCACGGCGATGTCGCCCGTGCGGTACCACCCGCCCTGCATCTTCTCCGCGGTTGCCTCCGGGCGGTTGAGGTAGCCGAGGAAGGTGGCGTCGGCAGTCGCGTCGATCAGCAATTCGCCCTCTTCACCGATGCCGGCGATGTCCTCGACGCTGCCGCCGATTCGTCCGACGCGCACGTTCGAGTAGTAGCCGGGCCGGTACTGGTGCGGGCGCCCGGCCGGTTCGGGAAAGTAAAGCCCGTTCATGATCTCGGTCGTGCCGTAGATATTCGTC
>JANMXB010000320.1:0-16580 GCA_031380765.1 Pseudomonadota bacterium
TTCCCCGGCTACGACTTCGATGTAATCCAGCGCTCCGCGGGGTATCTCTTTCGCGAGGGCATGACGTTCACGGTCACGCTTACGCTGCTTGCAATGGCCGGCGGCATCGTTTTCGGCACCTTGCTCGCCATGATGCGCCTGTCCAAGTTCAAGGTCACCGCGATGATCGCGGGTGCCTACGTGAACCTCATGCGTTCGGTGCCGCTCCTGCTGGTGATCTTCTGGCTCTTTTTCCTGGTGCCGTATCTCGGCGCCTGGATCATCGGGGCCAAGGAGCCGGTCAAGGTCGGCGCGTTCCTCTCCGCCGTCATTACCTTCACGATGTTCGAGGCGGCTTATTTCTGCGAAATCATGCGCGCGGGCATCCAGTCTGTCTCGCGCGGCCAGGTGTCGGCGGGTTACGCGCTGGGCCTCGACTACTGGCAGACGATGGGCCGCATCGTCCTGCCGCAGGCGTTCCGCAACATGACGCCGGTTCTGCTGACCCAGACGATCATCCTGTTCCAGGACACCTCGCTGGTCTACGTCATTTCCGCCACCGACTTCCTCGGCGCGGCGGTCAAGATCGCCAACCGCGATTACCGGCTGGTCGAGATGTACACGTTCGTCGCCGTGGTCTATTTCCTCATTTCGTTCGGGCTGTCCAGGCTGGTGCGGCAGCTGCAGGCAAGAATCGCAATCATCCGCTGAGAGCCCCCAATGATCTCCATCAAGAACGTCAGCAAATGGTACGGCACATTCCAGGTGCTCACCGACTGCACCACCGAGGTGTCCAAGGGCGAAGTAATCGTGGTCTGCGGACCCTCGGGCTCGGGCAAGTCCACCCTCATCAAGTGCGTCAATGCCCTCGAGCCGTTCCAGAAAGGCGACATCGTCGTCGACGGCATTTCCGTGGGCGACCCCAAGACCGACCTGCCCAAGCTGCGCGCCCGGGTGGGCATGGTGTTCCAGAATTTCGAGCTTTTCCCGCACCTTTCGGTGACCGAGAACCTGACGCTAGCGCAAGTCAAGGTTCTCGGGCGCACCCCGGCCGAGGCGATCGAGCGCGGGCTGAAACTCCTCGACCGGGTCGGGCTGATCGAGCACAAGGACAAGTTTCCCGGCCAGCTCTCCGGCGGCCAGCAGCAGCGCGTGGCCATCGCGCGCGCGCTGTCGATGGACCCGATCGCCATGCTGTTCGACGAGCCGACCTCGGCGCTCGACCCGGAAATGGTCAACGAGGTGCTGGACGTGATGGTCCAGCTCGCGCAGGAAGGCATGACGATGATGTGCGTGACCCATGAAATGGGCTTTGCGCGCAAGGTCGCGCACCGCGTGATCTTCATGGATGCCGGCCGGATCGTCGAAGACGCCCCCAAGGAGGATTTCTTCGGCAAGCCGCGCTCCGAGCGCGCGCAGCTGTTTCTTTCGAAGATCCTCCAGCACTAGGACTAGGCATGCGTACGAAAATTACGTCGCCTGCGATCGCTTCGGGCGCCGTGGCGCTGCTTGTCGCCACGCGCAAGGGCGCCTTCATCCTCAAATCCGACAAGGCGCGCCGCGCCTGGACCACGCATGGGCCGCACTTTTTCGGCCACATCGTTTACCACATGGCGCTGGATCCCCATCCGGCCGGGAAAAAACCCGTCCTGCTCGTCGCCGCGCGCACGGGGCATCTCGGACCGACCGTGTTCCGCTCCACCGATTTCGGGCGGACCTGGAAGGAAGCTTCCAAGCCCCCGGCTTTTCCCAAGGCGCCCGAGGGTCGCAAAGGGCGCGTTGTCGACCACGTGTTCTGGCTCACGCGTGGCCACGCGGCCGAGCCGGGCGTGTGGTACGCGGGCACCTCTCCACAGGGCCTGTTCCGCAGCGAGGACAACGGCGACACCTGGCAGCCGGTGGCTGGTTTCAACGACCATCCGATGTATTCCAAGTGGACCGGCGACGAGCAGGATGGCACGCCCGACGGTCCCACGCTGCATTCCATCCTGGTCGATCCGCGCGACGCCCGCCACCTCTACATGGGGATGTCGAGCGGCGGCGTATTTGAATCCACGGACAAGGGCGCCGACTGGAAGCCCCTGAACAAAGGCTGCGTTGCGGATTTCCTGCCGGATGCGGATGCCGAGTACGGACACGACCCGCACTGCGTGCGACTGCATCCGCAAGCGCCCGACATCCTCTACCAGCAGAACCATTGCGGCATTTACCGCATGGAGCGGCCTGCCGGCACCTGGGTGCGCATCGGCACGAGCATGCCGAAAAAGGTCGGCGACATAGGTTTTCCGATGGTGCTCCATCCGCGCGACCCAAAAAGCGCGTGGGTATTCCCCATGGACGGTACTTCGGTGTGGCCGCGGACCAGCCCCGGCGGCAAGCCCGCCGCGTATCGCACCCGCAACGCGGGCCGCACCTGGCAGCGCCAGGACGCAGGGTTGCCGCCAAGCCAGGGGTGGTTCACGGTGAAGCGACAGGCCATGACGGCCGACGCCAACGACCCGGTCGGGATCTATTTCGGCACCACTGGCGGCGAAGTTTGGGCGAGCAGGAACGAGGGCGGAAAATGGACCTGCATTGCGCGATCCCTGCCGCACATCTATGCCGTCGAAGCTTCCGCCGCCCCGTCGCGATGAAGGTGCTGGTCCCCGGCCCGCTGCTGTCCTACACCAAAGGACGGCGCGAAGTCGAAGTCAAGGGTGCAACGCTGGCCGAGGTGCTGCTCGCGCTCGACCGTGACTATCCGGGCATCCGCTTCAGGATGATCGACGAGCAGGACGGCGTGCGCCGCCACATGCGCATCTTTGTAAACCGGGAGCAGGTGCGCTCGCTCGACGTGCCGCTGCAGGCCGCCGACGAGGTGCTGATCGTACAAGCGCTCAGCGGCGGTTGAACCCGGCGAGCGCTACTCGGCGCGGATGTTCAGGTCCATCACCAGGCGGCCGTACTTGTACAGGCTTGAGGGCCGCCTGGGAATTGCGGGATTGGCCTCACCGATTGTAGCGACGCGAATCAGCGCGGCGGCGCGATTTTCTGCAGTTTTTCGGCAGGCACAACGAAATCCGGATAGCGGCGGCGGAATTCCTCGTAGCTTTCGTCGGCTTCCTTGTGGCGAGCACTTCCCCGCAGCTCGATGATCCGCTCGAGCCAGGCCTCGGGAGACATGGGCGCTGTCGAAGCGAGGTTCGCCGCGTCCGCATGGCTTCTGGCCGTCATCGGCGCGCGTCGTTCGGCGCGTGCGTCGGCCTGCGCCAATGCGCCTGCGGACTGCGCCGCTACGCCGGCCTGCGGGGGCGGGGCAGGCGCCGGAGCCGCGGCAATGACAGCTTCTTCCTTGACCGGCGGGGACGGCTCGGATCCGGCCATCTCCCGCTGCGGTGGCGGCGCGGACCTCGCTCTCTCGCGGGCCGGCGCTGGTTCGGGCTGAGGCTGCGCTTCGGGGTGCGGCGGCGGACCTGCGACCGGAACCTCCCTCCTGGACTCCGGTTTGCTGGCCGGAGCCTTCGGGATTTGCACCGATACCGGTGGCGACGAAGGGAGCGTCTGGATTCCCGGCTGTTCGTCGGCCACCCGCAGGGTCACTACAACCGAGAGCACCAACACGGCAGCAAGCGAAACCGGCACTTTCCAGTTGTGCGAGCGGTTCGCCACGTTCCGGCTTGCAGCGGCGAGCACAGTCGCGTCGATCGCCGGCGGCGGCTCCTCGCGCGGCAGGCCGCGATACAGCGCGCGCAGCTCGTCGTCCGGACTATCGTTGTCAGCCATCGCCAAGGACCTCGCGCAATTTGGCTACCGCATAGCGAAGGCGGCTCTTCGCCGTCTCCGGCGCCGCTCCCGTCGCGGCAGCGATTTCGGCAACCGACAGCCCGCTTTCCTCGTGGAGCAGGAACGCCTCGCGCTGAAGCAGGGGCAGCGCACCCAGCGCCGCGAGCAGGCGCTGGCCGGACTGGTTCAGTTCGGCGCGCCGCTCCGGCTGCAGGCAAGCGGGCCCGGGCGGCTCGAACGCCTCCGCCTCGTCGAGCGAAACCGTGGCGAGGCCCTGGCGTCGCCAGTGGTCGATCATGCGGTTGTGCGCGATCGTGTACAGGTAGGTCGAAAATTTTGCCTGCGGCGCGTAGCGGTCCCGCGCATCGATGAGTTTCATCCAGACCTCCTGGAACAGTTCCTCCGCGGCTGCGCGATCCTTGACCGAGCGCACCATGAAGCGGAACAGGCCGCCTTTGTGGCGCGCGTAGAGCAATGCAAAGGCGCGCGCGTCGCCGCCCCGGTACGCGAGCATCAACAGTTCATCGGCAACCTGGGCGTCGGCTTGCGGCATGCATTGCCAGTTTACGGAACAAAGTGCGCCTGCGGGTCGGGGACGAACCCCGGGAACGGGCGCGGCACGGCGGGCGCGGGTTGCCGGATTACGCCGCGCGCAACCAGGTTGCGGTAGCTGTCGTAGTAGATCGCAATCGTCTCCGACGGCCCGCTCGTGGCACGCTCGAAATTCGTATAGCTGACGCGCGAATCCTCGATGCGCCCGTGCCCGGTCCCGATCCTTTCGTCGGCCTGCAGGCGGCCTTCGGCCGGGCGCGAAAGCGCGGAGCCCTGCGCGGCGTTGTCCGAGCGCGCCTGAGCCTCGCTCTTGGCCGCTGGCCCACCGAAGGGCTGCGGGCGGCTGTCATAAGAGGGCGACGCGGGAGGCGCGATGCCTACCGGAGGCTCGGAGGGCTTTCTGCGGAACAGGGCCACGCCGATGACGCCTACGTCATCCGGCCGTCCCGTGCGCGCGGCATACGAGTCCGGCAGCTGGGTAAAGTAGAAGGCCGCGGTCTGGGCCGTGCTCTTGCGCCAGCCCGCGATGTCGAAACTGCGGCGCGCGGCAAGCACATAGCCGGTCTGGTCCGGGCGCGCCGTCTCTCCCGAGACGATATTGACGCCGTCGACCGACATCACAGCCATCACGTCCTCGGCCCTGTTCTGGACCGTGATCTGGTACTCGTTGCCGGGCTTGCCAACCACCCATGCCTTGCCTTCGTGCCAATAAACCTGCAGCCGCCTGTTTTCGGTCCGATCATGGATGGAGACATCGGCCAGCCTGCCGACTCCCAGGCACTGCGTTGAAAGGGCGAGCGCGAGCGCGGCGCCGAGGACTTTGAGGGTGTACACGTTCTTCTCCTTCGCGTTGGTTTCGGATGTCATGCAGAGGGATTGAACGCAGCGGCGGCGAAAAGGGGTTAAACTTCGCGGGCTGTTTTTTGCTTAAGTTCGGCATCACGCCTACAACCTGTTCATATGCCCACGAACACCATCATTCCCATCCAGAGCAAGACGCCCAAAAACAAATACGACTGCCTCAAATGTCCGGGGTATTGCTGCAGTTACCCGCTGATCGAAGTCACGCAGCGCGACATGGCGCGCGTCGCAAAACACTTCGACCTCCCGGTGGGAAAAGCCAAAAAGAAGTTCTTCCGCTATGACCGCAGCGAAAAGTGCTGGGTGTTGCGGCAGAAGGAGGACGAGCATTTCAAGAAGATCTGCCGCTTCTTCGACACCGAAGAGCGCCGCTGCACGATCTACATGGCCCGCCCGGGGGTGTGCAGGGACTATCCCGGCGAACCGACTTGCGGCTACTACAGTTTCTTGGATTTCGAGCGTGAACACCAACAAGACCCGGAATTCATAGCTACAACGTAGTCAGGCCTTCTTTTGCGCCTGGGCGCGGATTGCCGAGAGGGTCATGGTCGGGGTGAGCGCTTCGGGGTCCAGGCGCAGCTCGATCAATGCCGGTTTGCCGGCCGCCATCGCCCGCGCGAGCGCCGGCGCGAACGCCTCGGTGGTCTCCACAGTCTCGCCAAACGCGCCGTAGGCGCGGGCCAGCGCAGCGAAATCGGGGTTCTGCAGCTCGGTCCCCGAGACCCGGGCCGGATACTCACGTTCCTGGTGCATGCGGATGGTGCCGTACATGCCGTTGTTCACGACGATCACAATGACATTGGCGCCGTACTGCATGGCCGTGGCGAGCTCCTGCCCGTTCATGAGGAAATCCCCGTCGCCTGCAAACGCCACCACGGTGCGATGCGGTTGCGCGATTTTGGCGGCAATCGCCGCGGGGACCCCGTAGCCCATCGAGCCGTTGGTCGGCGCAAGCTGCGTGCGAAAGTCCCGGTACTGGTAATAGCGATGCACCCACGTGGCGAAATTGCCGGCGCCGTTGCAGATCACCGCGTCGGCCGGCAGCGTCTCGCGCAGGCCTTTGACGATTTCGCCGTACTGCACCCTGCCCGGCAACGCCTTGGGTTCGCAATAGGCGAGATAGTTTTTACGCGCGGCTTCGGTGCCTTCACGCCATTTCGCTCCGTCCAATTGCAGCCCGCCCAGCGCGTCGACGAACTGCGGATAGCCCGAATTCACCAGCACCGCGCCCTGGTAGACGCGGCCCAGTTCTTCGGCACCGGCATGCACATGGATGAGCGTCTGCCTGGGCACGGGCACTTCGAAGAGCGTATAGGCGCTCGTGGTCATTTCCCCGAGGCGCGCGCCGATCACCATGACGACGTCGGCGTCCCTGATCCTTTGCGCGAGGTTCGGGTCTACCCCGATGCCGACGTGGCCCGCATAGGAAGGCGAGCGATTGTCGAGGAGATCCTGGCAGCGGAACGAAGCGCCGGCCGAAAGAGTGTGCTTCTCGAGGAACGCCCGCATCGCGACCACCGAGTCCTTCGTCCAGCCGCCGCCGCCGAGGATCACGAAGGGGCGCTCGGCGGCGGCGAGAATCCTGCCGACTTCACGCATGTCCGCGGGTGCGGGCGCCGGACGCACAGTCTTGTAATGCGGGACGTCGGCAACCACCGCCGCGGCAAACAGCATGTCTTCGGGAAGCGCAAGCACCACGGGCCCGGGACGCCCGGCCATGGCGGTATGGAAAGCATGGCTGACGTATTCAGGGATGCGCTCGGTGCGGTCGATCTGCGCCACCCATTTGGACATCGGGCCGTACATGCGCCGATAGTCGATTTCCTGGAACGCTTCGCGCTCCGCCATCTCATTGCCGACCTGGCCGATGAACATGACCAGCGGCGTGGAATCCTGGAATGCGGTGTGCACGCCGACCGCACCGTTGGCCGCTCCCGGCCCCCTGGTCACGAACAGCACGCCCGGCTTGCCGGTGAGTTTTCCGTACGCGTCTGCCATGTAGGAGGCGCCGCCCTCCTGCCTGCAAATGACGAATTTCAGCTTGTCGCGCACGTCGTAGATGCCATCGAGCACCGGCAGGAAACTCTCCCCCGGCACGCCGAACGCCAGCTCGACGCCGTGGCCCACCAGCGCATCTGCGAGGATCTTGCCGCCGTGGCGGGTTTGCAGGTCAGGCTTCATGACTTCACCTCTTCGCTGTTTTCGAAGGCGCTGCGCAATGCGGCGCAACACTCGGCGACGGCTTGGTTTGCGGTATCGAGCACGCCCCCCATCAGGAGGAACCCGTGCACCATGTCCGGGTACTCGCGGTATTGCACCTTCACCCCTTCGCCCGCAAGGCGTTCGGCGTAGGCGCGCCCTTCGTCGACCAGCGGATCGTAGCCCGCCGTGATTACGTGCGCGGGGGGCAGTCCCGCGAGGCTTGCCGCCAGCAGCGGCGAAGCGCGCCAGTCGAGCCAGTCGGCTTCGTTCGGCAGGTACTGGCCGCGAAAATAATTCATGACTTTGCGGGTCAGCAGGTAGCCCTCGGCATTGCGCTCGTGCGAGGCGTGGCCGCTGCGCTGATCGGTGGCCGGATAGATGAGCAACTGAAAGCACGGCATGGCGATGCGCTTTTCGCGCGCATCGATGCATACCACCGCGGCGAGGTTGCCTCCCGCACTGTCGCCGCCCACCGCAATTCGCTTCGGGTCGACGCCGAGCTTGTCTGCGTGCACCGTTATGTAACGCGTCGCGGCAATGCAATCTTCCACGGCCGCCGGAAACCGTGCCTCGGGCGCAAGCCGATATTCGACCGAGAACACCATGCAGCGGGATCCGTTCGCGAGTTCCCTGCAGATGACGTCATGCGTATCGAGGTCGCCGATCACCCACCCGCCGCCATGGTAGTAAACGAGCGCCGGTAAAATTTCGCCCTTCGCTGCCCCAACGGGCCTGTACACGCGCAACGGGATCGGGCGGGCCGGGACCAGCGTAAGGAAGACGGCGCCCATCTCCGGTATGGGTGGCGAGGTCGCCGAGCGCGTATCGTGATAAAGGCGCCGCGCCACCGCGGGCGGCACTTCGTAATAGGGGGGCAACTGCGAGCGCGCCACGCGCTCGAGCAGAACCGCCACCTGCGGATGAAGGCTCAACCCGCTTTCCCGGTTGCAAGCATTTTTGCGAGCCGCTCCTTGAAGAACGGCGCGGGTTTCATGACGCGCGTGTCCTGGGTAATGATCAGCGGACGGATCTTCGCCACGTACGCCTGCCACGCGGGATCGGCCTGCATCGCCGCGCGGCATTTGTCGCGCTGATCGAGGTCGTCGTAGGCCCACAGGTGGATCACCGTGTTCTGCATGCCCATCTCGGTGACGTAATAGCCGACCATGTGCGGGAGGTGCTTGAGCTGGGTGGGCATACCCTCGGACTCGTAGATCCTGAAATACTCCGGCACCTTGCCCGGATGCAGCAGGTACATGCGTTCCTCGACGTACATCGCGGTTCTCTCCGGCTGGCGGCTGGAGACCGATTATATAATCGGCCTCCCTGCCCACCGGCCGCTGTTTCATCATGCCCGACACCGACATCAACACCCTGCGCCGCATTCTCAAGGAGAACCACACCATCGCGGTGGTCGGCCTCTCGGCGAACTGGTACCGGCCGAGCTATTTCGCGGCCAAATACATGCTGGAGCACGGCTACCGGGTCATTCCGGTCAACCCCCAAGACCAGGAGGTGCTGGGCCAGAAATGCTACGCGTCGCTGCGCGAGATTCCCGAAAAGGTCGACATCGTCGACTGCTTCCAGAAAACCGAGCGGATCCTGCCGCTCGCCGAGGACGCCATTGCGATCGGCGCGAAGGTGCTATGGCAGCAGATTGGCGTCAAAAACGAAGAGGCCGCCCGGCGGGCCCAAGCCGCGGGGCTGGATTGCGTGATGGATCGCTGCGTGAAGATCGAGCACGGCCGCCTGTTCGGCGGCCTGAACTGGGTGGGCGTCAATACCCGGGTGATCTCAGCGCGCAGGCCGCGATGGCTTCCCTATTGATAAGTGACTCTTATGGTAAGTGGGCGCTAATTTTTCCAAATTTCACATCTTCGATTGAGATACCATCTGCCCTGGCGCTGGCGCCCCGGCTAGCCGGGCGGTATTCTTTTGCCTTCACCTTGGGATTTCCGCCTCATGTCCAATGCATTGCGCATATTCGAAGGCCGCTTCGGCCGGGTCGTGCTCCGCGAGGCCGTCAGCGGCCATGGGCAGCATGCCCACGCCGAGCACCAGCTCGTCCTCAAATACGACGGCGCGGATCGCCAGTACCAGATAGGCGGCGAGCACGCGGTGCTTACCCGCAGCGACATCCTCTTCGTCAATGCGCAGCGGCAGCACGAGGCGCTCGCCAATGAAGGCGGCGCCAGTGCGCGCCTGCTGGTGATGAATATTTCGCCGGAATGGCTGGCGCTGACGTTTCCGGCAATGTTCCGCGGTTCGCAAGGCGGGGGGCCGTACCCCCGCACGCTCGACGCAATCACGCCCCATATCCGCAAGATCGCCGACGCGATGGTGATCGACATGACGAACGACCGGTTCCTGTCCGCGGACCGGCTCGAGTTCATGGTGCAGGAGCTGATCCTGTCGATCATCGACAGCTACATCGCCAAGCGCCGTTCCACCTCGCCAATGTGGCGCGGCTCGAAGTTCGCCGACTCGCGCATCCGGCGCGCCATCGCGCTCTTGCGCGCGCGGCCCAACAAAGACGTCAACATGGACGACATCGCGTCGCAGGTGGGGCTGTCGCGCTCGCGCTTCTACGACCTGTTCCAGATGTGCACCGGCCGCTCCCCGCGCGAGTATCTCGACATGCTGTGCGTGGAAACTGCGATCACGCGCCTGTCCACGTCCGATACCAAGATCGCGGACGTGTCGGCGGAGCTCGGTTTTTCCGCGCAGAGCAATTTCACGCGCTTCTTCCTCAACCAGGTCGGCGCCTCGCCCTCCGAGTACCGGCGCTTTTCATCCATCGGCGCCGCAGCTGCCGCGGTCCCCGAGTTGCCGCCGCGGGGGCCCTTCGACGCAAGCACGCTCGAACCCGCCAAATAGGGCGGTCCTCAGGGCCGGACCCCTGAGGCGGCCTTGCCGCTGGCACATCGGTTGCTTACAGTAGCGCAACCCGCGAAGCTCGAGCCATGCCAGCACCGACCCAGCACTACGACGAGATGCACCTGCCCGGTTCGGCCGGCCGCGAAGTGCGGGAGCATTACAAACACCTGGTCGAATGGCTCGCCGGCATGCCGCCCGAGCGCGTGGCCGAGAAGCGCCGCGAAGCGGACCTGTTGTTTCATCGCGTCGGCATTACTTTCGCGGTCTACGGCGACGAGGCCGGCGCGGAGCGGCTGATCCCGTTCGACACGATCCCGCGCATCATTCCGAATGCCGAGTGGGAATTGCTCGCCAAGGGCCTCAAGCAACGCGTAACGGCGCTCAACCGGTTCCTGCACGACATCTACCACGAGCAGAAAATCCTCAAGGCCGGCGTGATCCCGGCCGAGCAGGTGCTCACCAACGACGCCTACCAGGTCGCGATGATCGGGCTGGACCTGCCCAACCAGGTGTATTCGCACATCGCCGGCATCGACCTGATCCGGCACGAGGATGGCGGCTACTACGTGCTCGAGGACAACCTGCGCACGCCCTCGGGCGTTTCGTACATGCTCGAGAACCGCAAGATGATGATGCGCCTGTTTCCCGAGCTGTTCGCCACGCAGTCCGTGCTGCCGGTGGAGCATTATCCGGGACTCCTGCTCGACACCCTGCGCGCGGCGGCGCCGCGCGAAATGCGCGAGCCGACCGTCGTCGTGCTGACGCCGGGACAGGCCAACAGCGCTTATTTCGAGCACGCGTTCCTCGCGCAGCAGATGGGCATCGAACTGGTGGAAGGGGCCGACCTCTTCGTCAAGGATGGCCGCGTCTACATGCGCACCACCGGCGGCCGGCAGCGCGTCGATGTGATCTATCGGCGCGTCGACGACGCTTATCTCGACCCGCTTTCCTTCCGTCCCGATTCCTACCTCGGCGTGCCGGGGCTGCTTTCGGTCTATCGCGCCGGCAACGTGGGGCTGGCGAACGCGCTCGGCACCGGCGTGGCCGATGACAAGTCGACGTATCCCTACGTGCCCGACATGGTGCGGTTCTATCTCAGCGAAGAGCCGATCCTCAAGAACGTGCCCACCTGGCAACTGAAAAAGCCGGCCGACCTGGCCGAGGTCATGGACAACCTCGCCAGGCTGGTGGTGAAGGAAGTGCAGGGCTCGGGCGGCTACGGCATGCTCATCGGGCCGACGTCGACGAAGAAGGAGGTCGAGGCCTTTCGCGCGCGCATCCTCGCCAACCCCGCCAACTACATCGCGCAGCCCACGTTGTCGTTGTCCACCTGCCCGACGTTCGTGGAGCAGGGCATCGCGCCGCGCCACATCGACCTGCGTCCCTTCGTGCTCTCCTCGAAAGAGGTGAAATTCGTTCCCGGCGGTCTCACGCGCGTCGCGCTCAAGGACGGCTCGCTGGTGGTGAATTCCTCGCAGGGCGGCGGCACCAAAGACACGTGGGTCGTTGAATAATGCTGTCGAGGGTTGCCGACCGGATCTTCTGGATGTCGCGCCAGATGGAGCGCGCGGAAAACATGGCGCGCATCCTGGGCGTGACTTCGAACCTGGTCCTGTTCGGCACCAAGGACGCGCAGCAACAGAAAACCCTGCTCGCGCCGCTGTCGATCACCGAGACCGACGAGGAATTTTTCAAGCACCACAAGAAGCTCACCCTGCCGGCGCTGCTCGATTTCATGGCGCTCGACGAGAAGAATCCCTCGTCGATTTACTCGTGTCTCAAGTGGGCGCGCGAAAACGCCCACGCGGTGCGCTGGCAAATCACCTCCGAGATGTGGGAGACGCTCAACGCGACCTGGCTCGAGCTCAGGGGGTTCAAGAAAAAGGACATCGTCGGCGCCGACGCCACGCGCTTTTTCGACTGGGTCAAGGACCGCAGCCACCTTTTCCGCGGCGTGACGTACGGCACCATCGTGCGCGGCGAAGCGTTCAACTTCTCGCGCCTGGGCACTTTCCTCGAACGGGCGGACAACACGGCGCGCATCCTGGACGTGAAATACCACATCCTGCTGCCCAGGGTCGAGGACGTGGGCGGCGCGCTCGACTACTACCAGTGGGCGGCGCTGCTGCGCTCGGTGTCCGCGTTCGAGACCTATCGAACGCTCTACCGCGACCAGATCTTCCCGATCAAGGTCGCGGAGCTGCTGGTTTTGGAGAGCAGGATGCCGCGCTCGCTCGCCGCCTGCTTCTACCAGGTGACCGAGGCGCTCAACCGCATCGACGGCCAGAACGACCAGGCCGCCAAGCGCCTGGCCAGCGAACTCCACGCGCGCTTGACCCACGCGGACATCGAGGAGATCTTCCAGAGCGGCCTGCACGAGTATCTCGAAGCGTGCCTGGACGACATCGGCGATCTTGGCAACCGCATCCAGCGCGCCTACCTGGGCACCGTATGAAACTGACCGTACGAAGTTAACCGCGTGAAGCTTACAATCGAGCACGAAACCGTCTACCGCTACGACGCGCCGGTACGCTCGTCCACGCAGTACCTGCGCCTCACGCCGCGCGAAACGCCGCACCAGAAAATCATCCACTGGCAGCTCGACACGCCGCGCGCGGCGACCCAGACCCACGACGGCTACGGCAACGTGCTGCACGTGCTCACGCTCGACAAGCCGGTGCGCGAGATCCGCATCCGGGCGCACGGCGTGCTCGAACTTCGCCCGCCAGGCGACAAGGGCGCCACCGAGCGGAACGACGACGCCGGCAGCACGCTGTCGCCGCTCGTGTTCCGGCGCACTACCCCGATCACCCGCGCCGATGAAGCGCTTGCCGCCTTCGCCGAGCCTCACCGCCGCCGGGCAGGCACCCTTGCGGGCCTGCGCGACCTCGCCGGCGCGATCGCCGACCGGATGCCCTTCAGGCCCGAAGACGCGGGCGGCGCGGCCAGCGCCGCCGAGGCGTTTGCCGGCGGAGTCGTCGGTGCGCGGGACCAGGCCCATGTGTTCATCGCGTGCTGCCGCCACCTCGGGGTACCGGCACGTTTTGTGAGCGGTTACCTGCATTCGGCGAAAGTCGCCGATAAATTCATCACCGGCCACGCCTGGGCCGAGGCATGGGTTGCCAACCAATGGCGCGGCTTCGACCTTGCCAGCCATCGCGCCAATGGCGAAGGCCACGTCGCGCTGGCCATTGGCGCGGACTATCTCGATGCCTGTCCCATCCGCGGCATCCGCACCGGGGGCGGCCTCGAAACCATGGAAGCGCACGCAAAGGTCAATGTCGCGCAGTAAGTTACCATTGCACCCGCCATGACTTACTGCGTCGCCGCCATTACCACGGAAGGCATCGTGTTCGGGTCCGACTCGCGCACCAACGGCGGCGTCGACCAGATCTCCGTCTTCAGCAAGATGAACGTGTTCGAAGTCCCCGGGGAGCGCATGATCTGCCTGCTTTCGTCGGGCAACCTCGCCACCACCCAGAGCGTCGTTTCGCTCCTGCATATCCGCGCCAAGCGCGCCGACGGGGCCCTCGGCTCTTCCGGCATCAACGGCCTGCCCTGCATGTACGACATTGCCGTGCTGGTCGGCCAGGTCCTGCGGGAGGTGATCGCGCGCGACGGTCCGAGCCTCGAATCTGACGGCATCTCCGCGGACGGCACCTTCATCGTCGGCGGCCAGATCCACGGCGAGCCGCCGCGCCTGTTCCTGGTCTACCCGCAGGGCAATTTCATCGAGGCGATGACGGACACCAACTATTTCCAGATCGGCGAGCGCAAATACGGCAAGCCGATGATCGACCGCGTGGTGAAGTTCGACTCGCCGCTGAAGGAAGTGGCCAAGTGCCTGCTGGTGTTCTTCGAATCGACCATGCGCTCCAACCTGTCGGTCGGCCTGCCGATCGACCTCATGGGCTATGAGAAAGACGCCCTGCGCGTGACCCACCGGCGCCGCTTCGAGGAAGGCGATCCCTACTTCGAGACGATCAGCGGCTTCTGGTCGACGGGGTTGCTGCGCGTGTTCGCCGAGGTGCCGGACATCAGCTGGCGCTGAGGCGCCTCGCGCGGCCGCGGAATTGCCAGTTGATATGATGCGCAAGCATCAGAACGTCCGAATGATGGGCAACATGGACGAGTCAACGCCGGTCAAGTTGAAAGTGGGAACACCTCGATGACGAAGACAAAATCCACCGGCAAAGGCAGGGCCGTGGCAGGGTTGCTTCAGGCCGTGCGCGATATGAAAGTGGGGCGTGCAGCACGCGTGTACGTGCCTGATGGAAAGGGCCGCATGATGCGTTCGGAAGTCGCAAGGGGGCGGTTGCTACGAAATACATAAACTTGCGTATCCGTAGATCGGCGTCTGTAGCCGATTTAAGGTCAATTGTGTTGTTCGATTACACAACATTGCGCGGTGTTTGAACGGGACGTTAGCGGACGCCCCCGTAGGAAACTACAACTTCCATCCGGTCTTGATATTCGCAAGGTGATTGTTCACTTCATCGACGACACCTTGGGGTACTGATGTGCTTTCCCCCAGTTCCACGGTGACTTTGAAGCGTAGTCGTTGACCCGCCGCGGCCTTCATCAGGTCGCCGACGACTTCAGCCAGGTCCTGGACCTCGGAAGCTTCGAGTTCGTCTGGGTTTTCTGTTCTTGCGCCAAATAATGAGTAATGCGCCACTTTATTTGGCGCATTACCGTATATGCGCCAAATAAAAGGTAGGATATGGCGCAATAAGTGCCTCACGCGTAGGTAACCCATGCCAAAGATAACCGCACCCGCCGAATTCGACGCAGTCGTGAACGCTGTACGCCAGCACGCGAAGGGGGCAAATCTCGAGATGATTCAGTCGGCGATCGGCGACGAAACGGCGAGAAGGACACTTCAGCGCCGCCTGAATGAACTCGTAAAACTTGGACGCCTAGCCAGGGAGGGCCGCAATCGCGGAGTTCTGTATCGTCTACCGCCCGAATCCCAGATTGCGGTCCAACTGGAAGGGGTTACCGCCAAAGGGGAGGTTGGCCAACTCTCAGATGAGATCTATGTGCCCATGTCGGAAGAAGGTTCGCGTCTGCGCGACCTCGTGCGCCGCCCGGTCACTCTGCGAACGCCGGTGGGCTACCGGCGCGAATTCCTGCTCGATTACCGGCCCAACGAAACATGGTATCTGCCGAGCGAATCGCGAACCCGCCTGCGCGAACTTGGTGAAACACGTTCGGCAGAACGCCCCGCAGGTACCTATGCGCGCGATGTACTCGGCCGGCTGCTGATCGACCTCTCCTGGGCTTCGTCGAAACTCGAAGGCAATACCTACACCCGGCTGGACACTCAACGGTTGATCGAGCACGGTGAAACCGCCGCCGGCAAGGACGCGCGCGAAACGCAGATGATCCTGAACCACAAGCGCGCCATCGAGTACCTGGTGGATGGAGCCGAAGAAGTCGGATATAGCGTCTACGCCTTTCAAAACCTGCATGCGCTACTGTCGGAGAACTTGCTCGCAGATCCCGACGCGAGCGGCAAACTTCGGACGCGCATCGTGGAAATCTCGGGCACGGTGTTTCGTCCGTTGGCAATCCCGCAACAGATTGACGAATACTTTCGTATCGTTCTCGAGAAGACGGCGGCGATCAGCGACCCGATTGAGCAGGCGTTCTTCCTGATGGTGCACATTCCCTACCTGCAGCCTTTCGAAGATGTGAACAAGCGCGTTTCGAGGCTGGGTGCCAACATTCCGTTGATCAAGCACAACCTCTGCCCTCTTTCGTTTATCGAAGTACCCGAGGGCGCGTACGTCGAAGGAACGCTTGCCGTCTATGAATTGAACAGAGTCGAGCTGCTTGCCGATGTATTCGCGTGGGCCTATGCACGATCCTGCGAGCAATACCGTGCAATAGCCGATTCTGTCCCGCAGCCGGACCCGTTCAGAAGAATTTATCGTGACGTTCTGGAGGATGTAATCGGGGAAATCGTACGCAAAGGATGGCCGGCCGAACCTTCAATCATCGAGCGAGAAGCTACAGCCCTTGTCCCGACCGAAGATCGCGTGCGATTTGTCGAATTGGCAATTGACGAATTCAAGGGGCTGCACGAAGGCAACATCGCCCGTTATCGTTTGCGCTTGTCGGAGTTCCGCGACTGGAAGGCAACGCAGCGGTAGTGCTCTAATCAGCCCTACCTCGAGCGGCCGGCCGGAACCGGTGATATCAATGTTCGATCGCGCACAGACAGCGCATCCGGGCAAACCGAAGATCGCCGTTCCATGCCAAAGCCCTTCGACAAGTGGACCGTATTGCCGCATTCGCCGATCGAGATCGTCGACGAGAACATTCTCTGCGTAGAAGGTCCG
>JANMXB010000327.1:0-1565 GCA_031380765.1 Pseudomonadota bacterium
GTGCGAGCACCGCGTCGATCGCGCAATGGGCGCTGGCGCAGCCCGGATGGACTTTGGCCTTGAGGCCGTACTGTTCGATGGCAAGAGGCTTGCCGATGCGCCCGGCGACGCCCGAATAGCCTGGCGACGCCGGGCCGGCAAACAGGTCGCGGAATCCCCACGGGCCGTCCAGCGGTTCCGGGGCTGCAGTGATTCCACTGGCCGCAAGCTCCGCTGCCATGATGCCGTGCATGGCGGCGAGGCCTGCGTGCACAGGTTTTGCCATGGTGCCGAACTGCAGTTTCGAGCCGGCGGCCATGCTGAATCCAAGGCTGATTGCTGCAGTTACACCGGCACGAGGCAATCGGTACAACCGGGCGCAAGCGGCGGCCGCGCCCATCGCTCCGATTGTGGAGGTCGAATGCCAGCCGCGCTCGTAGTGGACGAGGTTCACGCCTTCGCCGATGCGCGCCAGTGCTTCGAGCCCGACGATATAAGCGTCGAGTACTTCGCTGCCCGATGCGCCACGCGCCGCGGCTACGGCGAACAGCGCCGGCGCAAGCACTGCCGTGGCATGGCCCGCCAGAGGGTGGAAGTTGTCGTCGTAGTCCAGCGCGTGGGCGGCGACGCCGCCGACCATCGCAACGCGGTGCATTGCGCCCCAGCCGCGGGCACTTTTTGCGGCGGCCAGCGCTGCCGGATCGCGCGCACCCGCAATCATGCAGGCGACAACATCTTTCAGCGCGCTTTTCGCCAGAGCCAGCGCGGGTGCGCGGCGGATGCGCGGAGCGCGCGCTACCCATGCGGCGAGCGCCGTGGTGATGCTTATGTTTCGTCCTCGGGAATCATCGCCTCGACGTCGATCTCCATCATCATCTCGGGCATCGCCAGGCCGCGTACGATGATGCCGGTGCCGCAGGGGTGGATGCCCTTGAGGTGGCGCCCGATCACGTTGTAGACGGCCTCGCGGTGCGCGCGGTCGGTGATGTAGGTGGTGACCTTGCAGATGTGCTCGAGCTTCGAGCCGGCTTCTTCGAGCAGCTGTTTCACGTTTCGGATCGCCTGCTCGGCCTGCGCGCCGGGATCGCCCGCGCCGACGAAGTTGTTGTCGAGATCCAGGCCCGTCTGGCCGCGGATGAAGATCGTGCGGCCGGCGCGCACCGCCATGCACATGTCGTTCTGGATGGCCCCACCCGGGTAGACGTCCTTCGTGTTGAATTTGCGCAGGCGCAGGTGCGGATTTGACCCGGGTGGCATTGGCTCGTCTCCTTTGGCATGATGCTTGCAAAGAGCAACTATAAGGGAAAAATGACCTATTCGATCGCAGCCAAATGCCCGCGCACCGGCATGTTCGGCGTGGCCGTCACGACCTCGAGCATCGCGGTCGGCAGCCGCTGCGCGTTTGCGCGCGCCGGCGTCGGCGCGGTGCTGACCCAGCACCGCACCGATCCGCGCCTCGGGCCGCGCGGCCTCGACCTGCTCGAGCGCGGCATGACCGCGTCCGAAGTCATCGATGCGCTGGCCAAAGACAATGCGACCATAGGCTGGCGCCAATTGCTGGTCGTGGACACCGCCGGTCGCACCGC